>CAMYYH010000063.1 GCA_947303405.1 uncultured Mycoplasmatota bacterium | reverse complement strand
TAAAAGAATTAGCTAGTAAAAGGACAACTAAAACAGATGTTGAACAAGCTAAAAGAGGAACTATTTATTCAAGTAATGGGGATGTGTTGGCACAGAATGTTTCTTCGTATACTTTAATTGCTTATTTAGATCCTTCACGTACTACTAATGAGAAGAAACCACAACATGTAGTTGATAAAGAGGATACGGCAGAGAAATTAGCACCAATATTAGGAATGGAAAAAGATGAGATACTTTATTATTTAAATAAAGAGGGTTTATATCAAACAGAGTTTGGGGTAAAAGCTAAGGGCTTAACTGAATTAGTTAAGAGTCAAATTGATGCTTTAAATTTACCTGGACTTGATTTTATAGAATCATTTAAAAGATATTATCCTAAAGGTAATTTTGCATCTTACTCTATTGGATATACTAAAACTATTAGTGATGAAGATTCTACTATGGTAGGAGAAATGGGAATTGAAAAGCAATATAATGAAATCTTAAAAGGAGAAGATGGTTATACTACTTATCAGAAAGACTTAAAGGGTTATAAGATTGCTAATACTCCGGTTATGAAAAAAGATGCTGTACAAGGTAAAGACATTTACTTAACAATAGATTCTAATATTCAATTCTTTTTGGAGCAAGCTATTAATAATGCTGATAAAGAATATGATTGGCAATGGTTTACTCTTACAGTTATGGATGCTAAGACAGGGGCTATTTTAGGAACTACTTCTTCGCCTTCTTTTGATCCTAATACTAGAAATATTACTAATTATTTAGATTTGTTTTTATCTTCACCTTATGAGCCTGGTAGTACGATGAAGTCTTTTACTTATATGGCGGCTATGGAGAATGGTGTTTATGATGGAAATGAAACTTATAAATCTGGTGTTTACGTTACTTCTGATGGTACAGAAATAGGAGACTGGAATCGTAATGGTTGGGGTATTATTTCATATGATAGAGGTTATGCTATGAGTAGTAATGTAGGTGTTATTAATATTATTAATCGTCATATGAATAGTACAATGCTTAGACAGTATTTTAAAAAGTTAGGTTTTGGTCGTAAGACTGGTATTGAACTTCCTAATGAATCTAAAGGTAGATTAGAGTTTAAGTATGAGACTGAAATTTATAATGCTGGATTTGGACAAGGTATAACTACTACACCAATTCAAAATGTAAAAGCAATGACACCTCTTACAAATGATGGTATGTTATTAAAACCTTATATAGTTTCTAAAATAGTTAATTCAGATACTGGAGAAGTAGTTTTAGAGAACGGTAGAGAAGAGATTGAGAGAGTGGCTTCTACTAATACTGTTCAAAAGATGTTTTCTTTAATGGATGATTGTGTTAATGGTACTGGTAATACTGGTACTGGTTACAGAATTGATGGTGGTGAATTAATTGGTAAGACGGGAACTGCTCAGATTGCTAATGAAAATGGTGGGGGTTATCTTTCTGGTAAAGAAGATATTATTTCATCATTTTCAGGAATTTATCCTAAGAGTAATCCCCAAGTAATAATATATGCTTCAGTAGCACGTCCTAGTGGGGGTAGTCAAAAACCAGTTAGTAATGCCGTAAAAGAAGTAGTAAGAAATATATCTAAATATTATGGTAATAGTGATAGTATGCAAGCTACTATTGATATTAATAATTATGAAGTGCCAAACTTTACAAATAAGAAAACAGAAGTAAGTAAAATCTTGTTAGAATCTAGTGGAATGAGATATACTATAATTGGGAATGGTGATAAGGTAGTACGTCAGAGCCCAGATATGGGGGATGTAATTACTAACCAAGATAGTGTTTTCCTTATTACAAATGATGCTAATTTGGTAGTACCTAATGTAGTAGGATACTCAGGAAAGATTGCTAAAGATTTGTTACAAAAGATGGGACTAATTGTGCATTTAGAGGGAGTAGGTTATGTTACTAATCAATCTGTTGGTGAGGGAGTTCCTATTAGTAATGGGATGGAAATAACTTTACAATTAAATCCTAAATTTACAGCTGAATAAAAAGATAAAAAATGGGGTATGAGAATGAAGAAGATGATTCACATTCGTAATAGTGTAATTGTTATGTTATGCATAACAGTTATATGTATGGCTTTTGGTTTTATAGTGTTATCGGTATATTGTAAAAATGAAGCAGATAAAATTGATTCTTTTGATGTTTCTTTTAGTGATGTTAGAAAAACATCTTCTGTTAGAGGAACAGATTTAGAACCTTATGGTAATATTGATATTACTAATAGTGGTTTAGAATTAGATATGTCATTTGTCTTAAATGGTGGTAATGATGAACTTAGTTATATAGCTACTATTAAAAATAATGGTACTTTGCCAGCTGAAATAGTAGATGTTATAGAAAGCCCTGATTATAGAGAAGATTCTTTTAAAAAGTCTATTTCTCCTGTTTCTATTAGTATTTCTAATATTAAAGGTAAAATTATACCTCCAGGTGATGATGTAGAATTAAAAATAGTCGTTTATTATACTCCAAGTAGTTCTTTAAATAGTCCAAAATCAATTCCTTTAAAGCTAGGACTTTTAGTTAAATCAAGATAAAGAGTAATAGTTCTCTTGTCCTTTATTGACAAAGAGGACTCTTTTTTTTTATAATAATTATAGTAGGATGTGATGTTAGTGAGGGGTAGAAAAAGCACTATAATATTCGCAGCATTTATTTTCCTTTTTGCTATATTATCTATTGTTACTGGACTTTATTTTAGAAAATTATCTAAACCTTCCAATATCATTGAAAGGGTATTTAATACTATTAAAGATAAAGAGTATCATTATTTGTTCCCTAATAAAGATGTTTATGTAGGAGATACATTTACTTTAGAAAGTAGTCT
>CAMYYH010000062.1 GCA_947303405.1 uncultured Mycoplasmatota bacterium | reverse complement strand
TTCCCCTGAAGAGAACAACAGACTCATAACCCGAAGGTCGTAAGTTCGAGTCTTACCCCCGCAACCAAAAGATTAAGAAACTAGGTACTTCTACCTAGTTTTTATTATGCCTTGAAAACTAGCATTTTCAAGGCTTTTATAATTTTTATATTTTTTCAAAAGTATACAGACTATTTTAAAAAGTCTCCGCATGACTGTACATTAATCAAATATTGAAAAAGAGCATTATGCACACTGTCCAAGTGGCTCACGGAAAGAAATATAAGAACTATTGTGGAAGACAGTAGTATCAAAGGATTGACAGATTTACAAAAAATAGTTAAAATTTCCAATTTCATAAATGATTATACACATTACGCAACTGATACTGATGAACATAAAAATGGTTATTTGGAATATTTTCTTGCGGGATACGGAGTTTGTGCGAATTATGCCCATATGACAGCTTATTTTCTTAATAAAGCAGGATTCATAGCTTATACTTTAGCAGGTGAAGGTTACACAGATACCTATACTAATACTTTTGTGAATCATGGGTGGAATGAAGTCTATTATAACGGCAAGTGGTATTCCATTGATAATACTTGGACTGATGGGGAAACCATTACAGAAGAAGGTGTATTGGAGCATGTGTACCCATACTTTATGGTAGATCCTAAAGATGAAATATTCTATGCTTCTTTGTATCATCACCCTCATGTTGATATGTATGTAAATACTGATTTTAAAATAAATATTAATTACGTAACAAACAGTGACATAGAAAAAGAATCAGATATAATAAGTGTTGGAGAAAAATTTATTCCTAAAGAAATAAGCAGAGAAGGATATGAATTTGCTGGTTGGTATCTTGATAATGACTTAACAACCCCATATAATTCAAATGAGTATATCAACTATGATACTATAACTTTATATGCTAAATGGAATAAGTTAGGAACTTCTGAACAAGAAACTAAAGAAGAAAAAAATAACTTAATAGTTATAAATCCCAATACTAGTGTTTTTAATGGTATTATCTTAGTTATTATTTCTAATATATTAATATTAGTAACATACTATGTAATGCATAAGAAAAAAAATATGCTAAAAAGATATAAATAAAATTTCTATAGTCTTGAATAAGGTAACAATTAATTGTATACTTTAATATATAGTAGGTGATATATATGGATTTTGCATTTTCCTATGACTATGATTTGTTTGTTAATGAAACTACCCATATAGGTTTATTAAGATCTTATTCCTTTAATATGTTACATTCTCGTTTCAAAGGAAAAGAATTTGTTGTTCGTCGTCAACAATATGGCAATAAGATGCTTAATATCAAAATAGTTTGATCAAAAAGCGAATAATCATTCGCTTTTTTTGGTGCCGTATGTTATCATATAAGAGGTGGTTATATGAACTATATACGAGGTAGATTTAAACAAATGATATATGAAGGAGATAATGGTTATAAAGTAGGCCTTTTTCGAGTTAAAGAAGCTACAGAAGACTTAGAAGATCTCGTTAATAAGACTATTACTTTTACTGGTTATTTCCCTGAAGTAAATAATGAAGACTATTACATATTATATGGTAAGTATATAGAAAATGCTCGTTATGGTAAACAATACCAAGTATCTTCTTATGAAAAAGAAGAACCTAAAGGTAAAGATGCTGTAATATCTTTTTTATCTAGTCCCTTAATAAAAGGGTGTGGAGAAAAAACAGCTGAGAATATCGTTAATACTTTAGGAGATGACGCAATAAAACTAATTAAAGAGGATTACAATAATCTTCTTATGGTACCTGGTATCTCTGAAAAGAAAGCTCTAAGAATTTATGAATCTATTAACAAATATCAAAGTACAGACGATATAATTATTGAATTACAAAAAATGGGTTTTACTATTAATGAAGGATTAACTATTTTAAATAAATATGGGGAAAATACTCTAAGTATAGTAAAAGAAAATATCTATAAACTAATAGATATAATAGATTTCTCTAAACTAGATAAAGTATTTCTTAGTATGAAGGCGAGTGACGCTAAAGAAAGAGTTAAAGCTTGTATTTTAGAATCCTTTAAAAGAGAAGGTATGAAAAATGGTAATACTTATCTTTCTAAACAAGAGATATTTTCTTTACTAAGAAATGATTTTAAAATATTTATTGAAGATGATGAATTATCTACATATTTACAAGAATTAATTCTAGAAGAAGAAGTAATCTTCTTAGATATTGATAAATATTTCTTAAAAGAATACTATATCTATGAAGATATGATAGCTTATAATCTTAATCTTATTAATAACTATAATAAAGATATAATTAATAACTATTCTGATTTAATAATTAGTTTAGAAAATGAAAAGGGTATTAAATATAATACTGAACAAAAAAATGCTATTAGAGAATCTCTAGAGAATAGAGTAAGTATTATTACTGGAGGACCAGGTACAGGTAAAACTACTATTATTAACGCTATAGTACAACTATATATAAGATTAAATAATATTAATCCTAAAGATGCCCTGAATAAAGTGGCTTTACTAGCCCCAACGGGTAGAGCTGCTAAAAAAATGAGTGAATCTACTGGGCTACCAGCCTCTACTATTCATAGATATTTAAAATGGAATAAAGAAACAAATGAATTCCAAGTAAATGAGTATAATAAGAACTATCATAAACTTATTATCGTAGATGAAACATCTATGATAGATACTTATTTATTTTATTCGTTATTACAAGGCATAAATCATAATATTAAACTAATCTTAGTAGGTGATTCTAATCAATTACCTTCAGTTGGTCCCGGTATGATACTAAGTGATATTATTAATTCTAATCTATTTACCCATATCCCTTTAGAGCATATCTATCGTCAAAGTGAAAATTCTTATATACCAATTCTAGCCAAAGAGATAAAAAATAAAACTCTTAATCCTGAATTTACTGAACAAAAAGATGATTATAACTTCTTAACGGCCTCTGGGCCAAGTATTAAAGAAATGATTAGAAGAATCTGTTTAATGAGTAAAGATAAAGGTCTAAATGAAGATGATATTCAAGTCTTAGCTCCTATGTATAAAGGAGAAAATGGTATAGATAATCTAAATATCTTATTGCAAGATATCTTTAATCCTAAAGATGAAGATAAAAAAGAATTAAAATATGGAGATATTATCTATCGTGAGAATGATAAAGTATTACAACTAGTAAACGATCCTGACAACAATGTCTTTAATGGTGACATAGGTTATATAACTAGTATTATTACAATACAAACTCCAACTAAAAAAGAAGTAGTAACTA
>CAMYYH010000061.1 GCA_947303405.1 uncultured Mycoplasmatota bacterium | reverse complement strand
CTGTCTCATTAGACTCTCTAACCTCTAACATTATTTCCTTACAATCTTTAAAGATACCTAGTATATAATTTATTAATTTAGTACCTATACCTTTATTCTTATCATTATTATCAACAACTATATTTATTATATCTATTACTTCAAAAGACTTAGATATATGAATAAAACCACTTAATCCCCTATCATAATAACCATAAACATATTCATTTTTACTATCTATGATTTTATCTAAATCAAACAATTTATCAAAATTATCATTTAAAGAATTACCTAGTAAATAAAAACTTGCTTTATCTTCTCTAGTTAACTCCCTTATCATTTTAATACCTCAATACGTTTTATATACAAGGGTTTAACTGCATGAGGATTAACACAATCTTTTCTATCAACATAATCTATTAATCTTTCGTAATTAATACTTATATCATTTATAACTTCTTTACTTTTCAACAACTCATTATACTCGCTTTTACTTAAATAATAATATTCTTCTATTTTTTCTTTATCTTTAGTAAATTTACCTATATAAGCCCCATTTTTCTCGCTTACAGCCACTATAAAATTTTTATCACTATCATATGATATTGCTTCCAATAAAAGTGAATCTACAGTTTTAATAGGTATATTTAAACTATAAGCCATAGTCTTAGCAATAGTTACCGCTATTCTTACCCCGGTAAAAGAACCAGGCCCAGTTACTACTATTATTTGTCCTAAGTCATTCGGTCTAATTCCTTCTTTATCTAATACTTCCTTAACAGTAGGTAAAGCAACTTGACTATGTTGATAACCTGATAACTTATTCACAGAGTCTACTATTTTCTTATCTTTAAATAAAACAACTACTACTTCATTAGCATGAGTATCCAAGAATAAAGTATACATAAGAATGCCCCTTCCGATACCATATTATACCACATTTAAGCCAAAAGAAAAAACTCTATAAGAGTTTTATAATACAGCCTGACATAAGTCTTCATATTGACTTCCATAAGGTTTAAATATTAACACTCTAGTATTTTCATCTATAACCTTAATATCAATATCTAACCTTTCTTCTGGTAAATCTTCTTCTAACATTTCTGGCCATTCAATTAAACAAATTCCATCTCTATTAAAATAATCAGTTAAACCAATATCATTCTTCTTATCTTCTAATCTATATAAATCCATATGATATAATGGCATTTCTCCATCATTATATTCTTTTATTAAACTAAAAGTTGGACTAGTTATAGTTTCTTTTACTTCCAAAGCTTTAGCAAACCCTTTAACAAAAACCGTTTTACCAGATCCTAGTTCACCATTTAGACAAATAACCATTCCTGGAAACTTTTCACTCTCAATATTCTCTGCTATTTCTAATGTATCTTCTTCACATCTAGAAGTATATTTATAATTCATATTATCTATCTCCTAAGAAGATTATAACAATATTATTATTTATATTTCAACAATTATATCATTATTTTATATCTAATATACAACTTACTCAGAAACATCATCTAATTCACCAGTATCCAATGCCCCTCCACCAATATGTGCTTCTTCATCAGCATCAATTTCAGGTTCCTTTTTTCTTGTACTCTTTTTCTCTGGTGTTCCACCATTCATTATAATATTATAATCATCCATAGCCTGAGCACATTCTGATCCGTTTGGATTAGCAAAACAATTAGCACAAATCATCGTATCATCAGAATTGTCAGTATAATTAACCAATAGTTTTACCGAAGTTTCAATTATAGTGGGAATAAAGAAAATTATAATTCCAGCAAAAAGCTTAAAAAATATTTTTTTAGCTGAACCAATCAACTCATCAGCAGTTCCTTTCATAAGAGCGTTAAAGATAGGTACTGTTGCTGTAATTATTATAATAAGCGGTACAACTATCTTGATAATTAAAACAAAAAGCCCAACCAATCTCCATGCTTGAACAGTATGCTGACAAACACCAACTTCTAATAACATATTAACCCTTCTTTCTTATAAACCTACTATATTAGCTGAGTAATTAAGCACTCTAGCAATTCCCTGTGGACAAGCTAAATATAAATTACCATTATTATCTCCAAAAGCAGACTCTACTTCATCAGACAGTGAACCAAAACCAGACCCAAAACTATGCACTTCTAACCTTTGACCATCTAAAGAATAAGTATAAAGATTTCTCTTAGAAGTCCCCGGTGCTGAATCAGCAATAAAGATATTCGTCCCGTCTGTTCCAATACCCTGCACTGCCGCCACGTCATAGTTTTGTAAAGTTACAGAATGATCAAACACATAAGTATTATTATCTGAATTATAGCTATAAAAATTAAATGCTCCCCCCGAACAAGTAACTAGCATATGAATATTCGGAACATAAGTCATATCAGCCACCGAAGGAATACTAGAATATCCAACAAATTCCATCGTATTATTATTAAATAGCATCAGTTTTCCATCCGCTTTCTTTAATATTAAACCTCTATCACAATCATAAGCCAATCCTTCCATATGACCGCCTTCACTACCTACTTCAACACATTTAACTAATTCTCCAGTCTCCATATTAGACCAACAAATTCTTCCACCACTACTAGAAGCATCGACTGATCCATAGTTTCTATTTTGTGAATACACAACATACTCTCCAGTATATACAGCTGCCTGTACAGCTCTATATAAATTCCTTCCATCACCTAAACCAGAAGAAGGATTATTATAATTCGTTTCAATTGCCTTTTCAACATTTAAGACTGAATCTCCATAAGAAGTTTTCGTGGTAATACTATGACCACCAAGCCCACTAGGAGTTAATACCCCACTAGCATCCTCTAACTCTTCTGAATCGATAGATCCTTCCATAGATAGTCCATTATCATCTTTACTTAAATCAACATATCCGCCTCTTTCAATTGTATCCAAATCTTTAACATACTTAACACAATTAGTACTATAAGGCTCACTAACACAAGTAGTACATCTAGCCGTATCACTACCTGGTTCAACACCAACTAAAAATTTTACTCCAGATACAATTAAACCAGGTATTAAAAATATAATAACACCAGCAACAATCTTCTTAAAGATTAAAATCCAAGCTTTAATAGTACTATCGACATTCCCTTTCATTAAAGCGCCAAATAGAGGAATAACAGAAGTAATTATTATTATCAAAGGAATAACAATTTTTATTACTAAAAGAAAAATACCCAATAGTTGCCAACCTCTTATAGTATACTGGCATGTAGTAGATAAAATCATACAAACCACCAATATAATTATAACACGTATAATCCTAAGCATAAAGATAATAGTTACTTACCAACTATTTTGCAAAAAAAAGCCAAAAAAAAATTAGGCAACTTCCTATTTTCGCTTTATACTATATTCGGCGTTTGA
>CAMYYH010000060.1 GCA_947303405.1 uncultured Mycoplasmatota bacterium | reverse complement strand
CGTCTGGTATAGGAATTTCAAGGTTATTGCCTTCTAAATAACGCACTCTTCTCCTAAATGTCGTTGAAAACGCGTGTTCTCCCGGTTTCTTTTGTATTCCATATAAGTTTTCTTGGTTTTTCTCGATTGCCCCATTTTCAATCATTTTTGTTTGTTCTAAAGTGTCGCGTGTTTGTTTTGTTGTTATTGGCGAAACTGGCTCTCCGCTTGAAGTAACGGCATTGCTACAACCGCTAAGAAATATTGCCGACGATAAATAAAACGCGGCAAATAAATAATTTGATTTACTCATATTTATCCCCTCATGTGCTAGCTATTATAACGCTATAATGTTCTTGTTTCAATTTATTTCCAATCAAAAAAGCTCTTTTCTTCAAAACTTTGAAGCGAAACACTAAAATAGGAAATTGTAATTCTCTACGATTTTGGCTAAATCATTGCAGCTTTCTGCAATAAAAAGCTTCTACAATTAAGTAGAAGGCTTTATATTTTATACATCTTTCTCTTGTTTATTAACACTATAGCTAATCCAATTATTGATAATATAGCTAATCCTATACCAATGAATACTCCTGTATCAGGATTCTCAACTGTACCAGTTGTTTTAGTATTCTCTTCTTCAGTTGCATCAACCGAATCTTTTTTAGAATCGTCATCAATCACATCTAAAACAAGATCATCATTTTTTTCAGCATATACTGGATTAAATGACATTACTACGCCATCATAGTCCCCATTATTACCAATATTTCCATATTGAGCATCAAATGAAGCGGCTACATATAATGTATTATTAACAGGATTTATTTTAGCTTCATGAAATAATACATGACCATTATTAATTTTGTACTCGTATTTAGCTAATAGATTTAAATCAAAATCGAAATAATAAATATTGGAATGAGTTGTTGCTACTTGTTCTACTACAGCAATTTTATCTTCTAAAACGTGTGTAGATATAAAAGAAGACACTCCCAAACTTGCTTTTTTTATAATGTTATAACCTTTATCTACTATAACAATTACCCCTCTATCATCATTATCAAATACACAATCTTCCGAACATATACCTGCATCTAAACTTAACAATAGATTATCACCCATGACATCAATATCATATATTTTGCTGAAGGTTGCACTATTAAACACCTGGGTATCTGTTATAGTCCCTTCTTTTGACACTTCGTATAAAGCTAAAGAACCAGCTGTGTTATTTGTACCCGCAACTATATAATTGTCATCCACCTCAACAATCTTATTGGTTTCTGAAAAATAATTAGGAAATTCGATGTCTTTTAATATTGTTCCCGCATCATTTAATCGACGAATTTTTTTGGCAGTTAAACTATTTGAAGCAATCAAATAATTACCATCTTCTTCTATGTAAATAAATGAATGACTATAAGTGTCTATTGATGCCGAATTACTCCCCAATTCTGTGCTCCACATTTCTGTTCCGTTTTTATTATACTTTATTGCGTATTTAGTTCCCGAAGCATCAGATGCAAGGACCAAAAAAGAATTATCATCAACTACTCTTACTGAGAAGAATTCTTCAACGGAATTTTCTTCTCCATTACCCCAAGACCATTCTTTTACTAGGTTATTGTTATTGTCAAATATAGCCAAAATAGCATCGGGATAATTACCATTAACGGCGATTTCTCTAAACGTTGATCTAGTATCGCCAACTACAACGTAACTTCCATCACTAAAGAAGTCTAAATCATAAAAATGGTCAATCTTATTACCTCCATAATTGAATCCTACATCATTAACGATGTTATACTCTGCAGAAACTCCTAATGTTAATGCAAAGAAAAATATAATAAAACAAAGAATCTTTTTCATATAAACTTCCTACTTTCTTGTATTATTATAGCATATCCTTTTTATTTACAGTTATATTAGCCATCTTATTTACGTTTATGTTTACTTCTACAAAAAAGAATCTACTCAGTAGAATTCTTCTTAATTAGGTTATCTATAGTATGAAACATCTTATTTGGTTCTTTTATAACTCTTTTAGTAAACTCCGGGAAGATATTATAATTATCTATATCTTTTACATCTACCCATCTAAAGTTAGCCCAATCACCTTCTAAACCTTTGAACTGTTCCTCTTTAATATCGTCTTTATAGATGCCTTTATATATTAGGTTAATTTGATGATTATCGCACCCCTTATCAGTTACATATTCTTCACTAATCCCAAAGAAAGAGTAATCGATATTTTCCCAACCAAGTTCTTCGCTTATTTCTCTTTTTATACCATCTAAGCTTTCTTCTAATTGATGTATTTTCCCTCCTGGTAATAGGTAGAATTGTCTTCCTTCAACGTTGAATAATAATACTTTAGATAAATCTTTATTAAAAACTATAGCTGATACTCTTAAACAAAAGTAAAAGCCATTATCAGTATATTTTACATCCATATTATAACTCCTTTATTTATCCCAACCATATAAAGTAAATGATAGATTAGGATTTTCTAAATATTTTTCTAGGGCATACCCTTGATATTCTAAGATATTAGTAATAGTTTTATCTAAGGGATGCCACTCTAATTTGCTTGTGTAATCTGGTTGAGTGTTGGTTATTTCTCCATCATAGTCTTTGCATAAGAAGTAATAACAATCGTAGATATCAGAAAAACCATTAACATTTGATATTTGAACCAAATCAAACTCTTTTAAATCAATACCTAGTTCTTCTTTAGCTTTCCTTTTCATAGCTTCAACCACGTTTTCTCCGGCTTTTATATGACCAGAAGGTATAGTGAGTTTACCATAAAGATTTTTGTCTGGATTAATGCTTCTTTCTAATAGTATCTTGTTATCTTTTATTATTAGTAAATGTACGGCCACACATATTTTAAATCTTTCCATAATAATCTCTCTCTTTTTATTAAACTAATTCTTTTTTATTATAGTTTATTAATGCTAAAATAACAAATACAATTGTTAATAATATACTAATGATAATACAGTAATTATTAATTGACCCACTTTTTATTACCCCTCTAGTATCGGCTAAAGTATAGACTGAGAAATACTTAACAAAGTTTACTTTATCACTTAGTTCAGCAATAGTTACTAAGATATAACTAAAGAAGACTATCGCTAAACTTATAGGTAATACTTTTTTAGATTTATGAGTAAAAGTAGATATAAATAATGATACAGTAAATATAACAATATTTGATAGTATTGGAGTTAGACTTAAGATTATAAAAGTCTTTTTATCAAATTCCTCTAAGATACTAAGACAAATAAAATTAGATATACCTAATATTATAATCATAGATATGACATAAAGAATACCTACTAGTACTTTAGATATGACTATATTGTTTCTTTTTATAGGTAGAGAATGTAAGTATTCAATAGTCTTATCATCTTCTTCTTTAGTTAAAATGTTACAGCCTAGTATAGCGGAGTAAACTCCTGTTATTAGCAAAATAAAGATGAAGCCTTCTGTTTCCATCCAGCCAAAAGCGGTATCTATACGAGATATATCTAGATTGAACATTTTTAAAACATCTTCAGGAAATACTTTCATTAATTCATTAATACTATCAATATTATCAGAAATAATAAATGTACTATATAATAAGAATACTAAAGCAAATAAAACTATTAAGACTATTGTCCATAATAGAAAACTTTTATAATAATATTTTAATTCTCTTTTAAACATATTCTATTCTCCTATTTATAATAATGTAAGAAGATATCTTCAATAGAAGATTCCTCTATTAATAGTTTTTCTATATTATATTTATTTAATATTTTTAATAGCTCATTTATTTCTATATTCTTATTAAACTTAATAGTATTATTAGTTATTGTTCCATCTATATTTAGTTCTTTTACAATACTATTTATATCATTAGATTTTATGATAATAGTTAACAAACTCTTTTCTAGTAGATTTTCTATACTCTCTATCTTAATTAATCTACCTTCTTTTATTATTCCCACTCTATCACATATTTTAGATACTTCACTTAAGACATGAGTAGAATAAAGAATCGTAGTACCACGTTCTTTTTCTTTTAGTAATAGTT
>CAMYYH010000059.1 GCA_947303405.1 uncultured Mycoplasmatota bacterium | reverse complement strand
TAACCCGGATATAGATGATTATGAATGTAACCAAGCCGGAAGGGTTATTACAGAATCCGTTTCGCCAATAACAACAGAGCAAACACACGACGTTTTAGAACAAACAGAAATAATTGAAAATGACGCAATTGAGAAAAACCAAGAAAACTTATATGGAATACCAAAGAAACCGGGAGAACATGCGTTTTCAACGACATTTAGGAGAAGGGCGCATGGTTCAGAAGGCAATAACCTTGAAATTCCAATACAAGCCGGCTATAAGCTAGTAGGATGTACCATTAATTATATAACAGTAACTGCTTCGCAATGTGAACTATGGGTAGCTCCAACATATGTCAATACAGAATATGTTCTAGTAGATGAGGTTTATAACCCGGATATAGATGATTATGAATGTAACCAAGCCGGAAGGGTTATTACAGAAGACGAGTTTAATAGACGCTATGAAGAATTGAATGGCTACGCGCCCACAAAGACATTAACAAGCAATCCTAATTTGATTACAATTAACTAAGAGGTGAAAAGATGCGACTTCTACACATAGTAGAAGCTTTTTATTTCTTTCTTAATATGATATAATCTCTTTGCAGGTGAAGAACTATGAAACAAGAAAATATAAGAAATTTTTCTATTATAGCTCATATAGATCATGGTAAAAGTACACTAGCCGATCGTATTTTAGAAATAACTGGTGGAGTAGATAAACATGATATGAAAGATCAAATACTAGATAGTATGGATCTAGAACGTGAAAGAGGTATCACAATTAAATTAAACGCCGTTGAATTAACTTATCATTATAATAATGAAGATTATATCTTACATTTAATAGATACACCAGGTCATGTCGACTTTTCTTATGAAGTATCTCGTAGTTTGGCCGCTTGTGAAGGGGCTATACTTATTGTAGATGCTGCACAAGGTATTGAAGCTCAAACCTTAGCTAATTTATACTTAGCTATGCAAAATGACCTTGTTATTATACCTGTTATTAACAAAATAGATTTACCTAATGCTGATGTTCCTAAAGTTCTAGATGAATTAAAAAGAGTCTTAGGTTTTAAAGAAGAAGAAGTACTTCTTTGTAGTGGTAAAACAGGTGAAGGAGTAGAAGATTTAATAAAAGCTATTATTGATAGAATACCTGCTCCTAATATAAATAATGATGCCCCAACTAGAGCACTAATATTCGATAGTCATTTTGATGCTTATCGGGGGGTAATTGCTTTAGTAAGAGTATTTGATGGTAAGATTACTTCTAAAGATAAGATTAAAATGTTAGCTACTAAAGATATCTACGAAGTAACAGAACTAGGTGTTAATCATCCCAAAGAAGAAATACGTAATGAACTTATTTCTGGTGAAGTTGGCTGGATTGCTGGAAGTATTAAAGATATTAGTAGTGTTCAAGTAGGCGATACTATAACTACTACTAGAAGTGAAGCAACTGAACAATTACCTGGTTATCAACCTATGAAACCTATGGTCTATAGTGGTATTTTCCCAGTTGAACCAAATAAGTTTCCTAATCTAAGAGAGGCATTAGAAAAATTAAAACTAAATGATGCTAGTTTAACTTTTGAACCAGAAAATAGTGATGCTTTAGGTTTTGGCTTCCGTACTGGTTTCTTGGGATTACTTCACATGGATATTATTATGACCCGTTTACAAAGAGAATTTGATTTAGATGTTATTGCTACATCTCCTTCAGTTATTTATGAAGTAGAACTAACTAATGGTGAAATAGTATCTATTGATTCTCCAACTAAGATGCCAGATAAAGTAAGAATCAAAGAAATAAAAGAACCATATATTAAAACTAATATCTTTGTACCAAGTGAATATATAGGTCCTATTATGGAACTATGCCAAGATAAAAGAGGTAATTACATCAATATGGAATACATAGATGAAACTAGGGTAGATATTCATTATGAAATACCTTTATCAGAGATAGTCTATGATTTCTTTGATAAACTAAAAAGTATGACCAAAGGATATGCCTCTTTTGACTATGAGTTATGTGGTTATAAAGCTTCTAACTTGGTTAAAATGGATATCTTAATTAATGGTGAAATAGTAGATGCTTTAAGCATCATCGTTCATAAAGACTTTGCTTATAATAGAGGTAAAAGTATTGTTGAAAGCTTAAGAAAGATTATCCCAAGACAATTATTCCAAGTTCCTATTCAAGCTAGCTTGGGTAGTAAAATAATAGCTAGAGAGAATATAGCTGCCATGCGTAAGAATGTTTTGGCTAAATGTTATGGTGGAGATATCTCTCGAAAGAAAAAACTATTAGAAGCTCAAAAAGCAGGTAAAAAAAGAATGAAACAAATCGGTAAGGTAGAAATACCTCAAGAAGCTTTCTTAGCTGTCTTAAAATCAGAAAACAAATAGGTGATTAAATGAATGATCAATATTTCAAACATGAACTATCGTATATAAAAGATTCTAGTATTAAAGAATCTCTTGTTACTATGATTAACTATATACCTGAGTATTTCTTTAGTATACCTGCCAGTAGTACTGGTAAATACCATCCGTTATATGCTGTTGGTGAAGGAGGATTGCTAAGGCATACTAAAGCAGCTATTCGCATAGCTATTGAATTATTTGGTATATATAAATTTCCTTCTCATACTAAAGACTTAATGATATTCGCTTTAGTATTACATGATAGTGTTAAAAAAGGTTATGAAAAAGAAGAAAGATATACTAGATTTGATCATCCTTTAATAGCTGCCGATTTTATTAAGGCTCATTCTAAAGAATTATCCCTTTCTAAAGAAGATATTGATTTTGTTTGTTCTTGTATAGCCAGTCATATGGGTAGATTCAATACTAGTGAATATAGCGATGTTATTTTACCTATCCCTAAAACCCCAGAAGAAAAATTCGTTCATATGTGTGATTATCTAGCGTCTCGTAAAGTAATAGACATCCACTTTGATAAATATAATAATGTTGTTGAAGAATAGATTGAAAGAGCTATTCTTTTTCTTATAATTATCCTAATAGAATGAGGTTAAAAATGGAAAAAGAAAATGATAAAAAGATTGGAGAAAAAGAAACTATTAAAATTAGTGAAAAGGTACAAATATTGATCTTACTAAAATAAATGCTGATTTAAAAATGTCTTGGATAATTTACACTTTATCAGGCGCGTATAAGATATCGCAATGCACTCAAGATAGATTAGCTATAACAGAAGAAGATATAAAAAACAAATCATTATTTGAAGATAATAGTTTCATAGAAACCCCTAAAAATAACAACGATAATTCAATAGGTAATAGTACAGTTTTTAGTTATGAATATAAAGCAAACAAATTCTATGTAAATAATGCTAATTGTGATGGAAGAGGACCTGGACCAGTACCTTTTGAAAAATTTGCGGTTGATAGTTATAAAATAGAAAATGCTAGAATAATAACAGAAGTAGAAACTAGTAATGGCTCAGTTCCGGAATTAAATGATAGAAATTCAGTCAAATATCAAATTGTCTATAAAATAACTTCTAACAAATTATATCCATTATCAATTGAAATGTTGTAAAAAATAATATTGAAGAAGATATCCATTTGTGATATCTTTTTATATGTAAATGAATCAAGGTGTTATATATGAAAGACAGATATCAAGATACAAAAAAAGCAAGTTATCTCGGTATAATAGGTAATATATTTCTATTTATAATAAAAATTATTATAGGTATTATTTCTAATAGTCAAGCAATGTTAGCTGATGCGATTAATAGTGGTTCCGACATCCTTAACTCTTTATTAACCTTTATAGGTAATAGGATATCTTCTAAAAAAGCCGATGATGATCACAATCTTGGCCATGGTAAAGCAGAATATTTATATTCTCTTATTATAAGTATTATAATGATTATCCTAAGTTTAAAAGTATTATCTAATGCATTTACATCTATAATAAAAAATACTACTTATAATTATAGTATTTGGATTATTATTGTTTGTATTGTTACCATTATTACAAAGCTCTTATTATTTATCTATACCAATAAAATAGCTAAAAAACATAATAATCTTTTGGTAAAAGCTAATGCCCTAGACCATCGAAATGATTGCTTCATTACTTTATCGACATTGCTATCCGCTATCTTATCGGCGTATAATATAAAATATATAGATGGCATAGTAGCTATATTAATTGGATTATGGATACTATATACAGCTATTCATATCTATATTAATAGTTATGACATTTTAATGGATAAAACTTGTCCAGAAGAAATAAAAGATAAGGTATTAACTATTATTAATAAACATAAAGAGATAGCCAAGATTAATCATTTTATTGCTACACCTGTTGGTTATCAATACCAAGTATCTTTTTCTATCTTTGTTGATGGAAATCTAAGTACCTTTGCTTCTCATGAAATAGCTAATAACTTAGAAAAAGAAATAGATAAAGAAGTAGAAGAAATATATTTAACAGTAATACATGTTAATCCAATAGAAAAGTAGGAAGGTAATAATATGAAAAAAGAAGAAGACTTAGAAAAACAAGTTAATACATTACTAGATT
>CAMYYH010000058.1 GCA_947303405.1 uncultured Mycoplasmatota bacterium | reverse complement strand
CATTGTTACCTTGGTTATGGAGCAGTACTCAAGTGGTCGAAGAGGCGCCCCTGCTAAGGGTGTAGGTCGGGTAACTGGCGCGAGAGTTCAAATCTCTCCTGCTCCGCCATGTAAAAAATAAAAGCTCAATAAGAGCTTTTTTTTATGAAATAAAGTTTGATTTCATTTAAATGTCGCGATAAACGTGTTAAATGGATCCTCATAAAAGAATATTATTATTATAATAACAACTAAAACAATAAGTATAAAATTAATTAATAAGTAAAACAATTTGGAATTATCTCCCTTAAACTCCATAAGCCCCCATATAGCATTAGTATATATCAGCAATGAATACATAATAGCTATCAACAAACATCCAAGAGATAAATAAATTGACATAACCCCAAGTATAGGCATAAGCGCATTAATACATAAAGCTAAAGGAAACATAGATAATTCGATAATTAACAAATATGTACCAAAGGATAAACCTTTATTACTAAAAAATGAAGTAGCATAGTTAATAATTGTAATTAATAATACTAAAACCACACAAACCACAAAAGTACTAACAAATATATCTAAATAATTCAATTTTAATATATTAGAAAAATCTAGTACTTTTCTAATATCCCCATTATATAATTTACTAACAAAGCATCCCCCAATAATATGCCCCACGAAAGAGAATATAAATTCATATAACAAGACATTACAAAACACCTTAAATACTTTTTTTCCCTTAACATACTTTTCTGTATTCCTAATAATACTTTTACCAGGAGAAATCATTATTTCTATCAAAACTAGAAATATAGCTAGTATATTACCTGATACCTGAACATCGCTTCTTTCTAACTTATCTATATATACTGGATTTTGGATATCCTCCCCCACTTTTCCCGTATTATCTACACCTTTATAAGAAGTATCCTCAACATATGTTGTTTCTACATTAGTAAAACTATTATCAATGTTTTCTTCTTCTTTTTCTACCTCACTAGTTTTTCTTATAGAAACTATACTATCTCGTTCTTTTTTTTCTTCTACAGGCCTATTATCATATAACTCGGCCCTATTACTAATATCTTCTACTTTTTGTTGCGTAGCATTGAGATTCACTTCATTATTAGTCACTTGTTCCTCTACTACTGGCACAGTAACACTATTTTCTAGAGCAAGATCAGGCTCCTCCAAAGTTTCATTGATTTCAGAAGTATAAATAGGTTCCTCTACCATTGTATTATCAAACTCTTGAACCGGGACCGCTTCTTCAACAGTATTATAAAACTGTTGAGGGGGCATAATCCCATCAATCGGATTAACTGTTTCTTGGGGAGTACCTAAACTCTCATCTAATACTTCTAAATTGTCTTCTAAGTTAGAATCACTCTTATATTCTTCAATATATTCCTCACTGGAAGGTGGACCTTCGTTAACACTTGTAGCACTGACAAAACTAGGGGTCTCATTTACAACCTCTTGATTAGTTTCTTCATCATTAAAATTAAAACTATTGTCATTAAAAAACTTTGCCATATCACATAGCCCCTTTGTTATGCATTTCTTAATTTATAATAAACATTATTCTTTTCCAAACTAATCCCTCTTGCCTTAGCAAGATCAGATACACTTACCACTTGAAATCCTTCTTCATATAATCTAGTTAATAAAGTATCTAGCCCATCCAAAGTACTCTTATGTATATCATGAGCAAGTATTATATCTCCATCCTTAACTACACTCATAACATTCTCTATATATCTATCATCCTTTACTTTCCAGTCTAAAGAATCAACATTCCAGCGTATTAATACCGAATTACTATTTAGTTTAATTTCTTCATTATAAGCCCCATAAGGAGGTCTTACTAGCTTCAAATCTTCTCCAGTAATACTTTTATAAATATTATTAGTTTCTTCCAATTCACTTAAAGTACCATTTAATCCCAATTTTACAAAAGATTTATGACTATATCCATGAGACCCTATTTCAAAACCGTTATCTCTTAATTCTTTAACTATCTCAGGATAATTCACCATCATTGAACCCAATTCAAAAAAAGTGGCCTTCATATTAAAATCTAATAGTTTGTTCATTACTTCTCTAGTATACTTACAAGGTCCATCATCAAAAGTTAACGCAACTATCTTACTATTAATATTTACATCAACCCCATTAGATTCATCTTCAATATCATCTACACAGTCATATACTATTATATCTTTTATATCCCTACATATTAAACTAACTTTAGTATTACTCTCATCGTTATATACTACATCTATCTTATCATTAAAGTATTCTATTTTATAATCATTACTCACTACATTGTCAACTATATACTTAGGATACTTTAATCTTAATTTACTATATACTAGATTATTAAACGAATTACTATCTATAATAAGACTCCCATAATCTATATAAGAATTATTCCTTAAATCAACTATGCTATCATTATCAAGATAATAATTATCATCTAATGCATACATATTAGAAACATCTATACTACTTATATTAAACATATTATTATCGTCAATATAAGCCATACTAAGAATACTCCCATTAAAATAAACACTACCAATTATAAAGATAATAATGAATATATAAGTATAATTCCTATATTTCATACAACCACCCTCTAGTATATACATATTATATCAAAAACCTATTAAAAATAAAATTATTATTGTATAATATTAAAAGAAAGGAGATATCACAATGACATTATTAATTCCGATTTTGGTGGTAATTGGCTTAATTTTAATCGGATCAATTAGACAGATTAACGAATATGAAAGAGGTGTACGTTTTATCTTTGGTAAATTTGATAAAATAATGAACCCTGGTTTAAACCTAGTATTACCTATTATTCATTCGTTTAAAAAAATTGATATAAGAACTAAAGCTGTTGACGTACCTGCACAAGATGCAATTACAGCTGATAACGTTTCAATTAAAATTAATGCTGTATTATATTACAAAATATTTGATGCTAGTAAAGCTATTATTGCTGTAGAAAACTTCCAATTTGCCGTTGCTCAATTAGCTCAAACTACTATGCGTAACGCTGTTGGTGCTGTTACTCTAGACGAACTACTAGGTTCACGCGAAAAGATTAGTGATCAAATATGTAGTATAGTAGATGAAGCAACTGATCCCTGGGGAATCAAAATTGAAAATGTAGAATTAAAAGATGTTTCTTTACCTGAAGAAATGCAAAGAGTTATTGCTAAAGTTGCTGAAGCAGAAAGAGAAAAGAATGCAGTAATAATGAAGAGTCAAGGTGAAGTTGAATCTGCTGAAAACTTAGCTAAAGCCGCTGAAATGATGAGTGCTACTCCTGGTGCTTTACACCTAAGAACTTTAGCTACATTAAACGACTTATCTTCAGACCAATCTAATACAATTATATTTGCAATACCAATCGAAGTATTAGAAGCATTTAAGGGTCATCCCGAAGCTGCAGCTAAAATAGTAGATAAGATTAAAAAGGATTAATAATCCTTTTTATTATGCATAAAAAAGACGAGTTATTTCTTTCTCGCCTCAAGTTCACTTAAATCCTTAAACAAATCATCTATCGTATATACTACTTTTTCTTTATCTTTAACTACATATATAGACGCATTATAGAAAGAATCTTTCTCTCTTATAGTATTAATTATTTTTCTATAATCATCTACAAAAGTTAAAGAGTAATCCAAATTATTATACTTATCATAATACCCCTCATTATATACAAGTATTCTATAACAAGTATATAAATATAGCTTATTAATATCAAAACAATCTATAAACTTATCAATATTAATAGGTTTATCAAACAAATCCATTACAGAATTATAACCTGTAAGTAATCTAGTATATTGTTTCTTACAAGTTTTAACAAAGTCTTCAAAACTATCTTCTATAGAGAACTTAAGATATTCCCCCATTACTTGCTCATAATAAGCAGATTCCTCTCCATTATTATAAACATCTCTATAAACATCTTTCTTAATTCTAATAGCCTTTTTAATAGCTTTATAAGCTTCTTCCCCATTATTATCTATTAAATAATCTATATTTGTAACTATATTTCTTAAAAAAGATCTCTTAGAAAAGAATAGACTTCTTCCCTTAGTCCCAAATTTAGAAGAGATATTTACATCAAAACTATCTATTATCTTGTCATTATCAAATATAACCCCTAAAGGCATATAATAATATCTTTGTAAAAACTCCTTATATAGGTTTTTCCCCTTTTTTATTAAAGCTATATCATACAAATCTTGTTCTAGTGACCACTCCCCATAATAAGTCACAATTGGTTTATATATTAGCTTTAAATTAGTTAGCAATAGCTCTTCCATCACACAACCACCTATTCTAAAAACAATTATACAATAAAAACCAAAATAAGAAAATATAAAAAGATAAATCAACTACTTTTTAATATTTTTATTTGCTTCTTTTTCTTCCATTTCTTTTAACATTCTAATTATCATTCTTTGATTTCTTAAGCTTTCCATTAACTCTTCATGAATATGCTCTAATATTAATTCACTCTTTAAATCTATTTGATAATCATTTTGATTTCTAATACTATCTTTTTTAGCTTGTCTATTTTGACTCATCATAATAATTGGAGCTTGTAGTGCAGCTAAACAAGATAATAATAAATTTAATAAAATAAATGGATACTCATCAATTTGATTATCACCTGCTAAAATAAAGGTATTTAATATTATCCAAAAGATTAAGAAAAGTGAAAAGCCTAGAATAAATCTCCAAGATCCAGCTACTTCACTTAGTTTGTCTGCTAAGCGATCTCCTCTTGTCATTTTAGATTCTTCTTGCTTATCAACATCAATACTAATTGGTTGATCAATAAGTAGTTCTATTAGTTCATCTTCATCTTTCTTATCTAATTCACTATTTTGTAATAATAATTTAACAATTTCTTTTTTTGTTAATCTTTTTTCCATAATATACACTCCAATCATTTAAATTATATCACGTATAATGAACTTAGTAAATTAATATGATTTGAAATTCAATTTACTATATAATATTTTTACCTACTTTTAG
>CAMYYH010000057.1 GCA_947303405.1 uncultured Mycoplasmatota bacterium | reverse complement strand
ATTATAAACTTCATTACTATCTCTAAATATAAGATAGAAATAAAAAATACTATAAAAGGACTATATTTCTTTTTTAACATTTTTATCACCTATCTTCGTCTATTATATCATTAATACACAACATTTACATCCATATTTTAATTAATAATGGTACTTCTACATAACTAATAGATATACAAAAAAAGAAACCAACAACTAATTTCTTTTTCTATATTTTAATTAAACTCAATTGGACTTTTTGTTTTACTAAGTCAATGTCACTTACATAGACGGTTACTATATCCCCAACATTAACTATATCATTAGGATTCTTAACAAAACTATTACTCATCTTAGATATATGTACTAAGCCATCATCATGTAATCCTATATCTACAAACGCCCCAAAAGAAGCCACATTTCTTACTGTACCTTGTAACTCCATACCTACTTTTAAATCTTCTATATGTAAAACATCACTTCTAAGTATAGGTGCTTCTAAAGTATCTCTTGGATCTAATCCCGGATTTAATAACTCCTTAATAATATCTTCTATCGTATAAATATCACTATTTAATTCTTCTGCTAACTTAACCGGTAACTGTTTTTTTAATACTTCCTTAAAAGCATCGGTATTAATATCTTTTATATCTAAATTAAGCATATTTAATAAACTCTCAGTTAACTTATAACTCTCAGGATGTATTCCAGTCTTATCCAAAGGATTAGCCCCATCAGGTATTCTTAAAAATCCTATAGATTGCTCATATACTTTATCACTAACACCCTTAATTTTTTTTATTTCTTCCCTAGATTTAATTCTATTCTTTTCCTTATAATCATATATCTTATCTATTACTGACTTAGTTAATCCCGATACATACTTTAATATACTTTTAGAAGCTGTATTAATATTTACTCCTACTTCATTAACAACTTTACTAGTAGTAAAATCCAAAGCCTCTCCAAGACTCTTTTGATTAACATCATATTGATATTCTCCAACTCCAATAGATTTAGGATCTATCTTTACTAATTCTGATAATGGATCTTGTAATCTTCGCGCAATACTAACAGCACTTCTTTTTTCAACTTCTAAATCAGGGAACTCTTCTATAGCTAATTTAGATGCACTATATATAGATGCTCCAGCCTCCGAAACTATTACATACTTACAAGCCAATTTATACTCTTGTATCATCTCTGCACAAAACTTTTCTGATTCCCTAGAAGCAGTACCATTACCAATTGCTATTATATCTATCTTATACTTATCTATTAGGTTCTTAACTATTAACTTACTCGCTTTAATATACCCTTCTTGTTTACTACCATTTAAAAAAGGTTTAATTACTATTGAATCCAAATATGTACCATTCTCTGATACTACAGCTAACTTACATCCATTAACGTACCCAGGATCAAATCCTAATACTCTATAACCCTTTAAAGGCCTAGTTAATAATAGGTGTTCTAGATTAACCCCAAACGTTTCAATAGCAAGTTCATCTGCTTTCTCCGTTAACTCACTTCTTATTTCCCTTTCTATACTAGGTAAAATTAATCTCTTTAAAGAATCTTTAATACTATTAATAACTAAGTCTACTACAAAAGACTCCCTATTCTTTATTAGTTTCCCCTCTAAATAGCTCTCAATTGCGTCATTATCCATGTCTATTGAAACAGTTAATACCTTTTCTTTTTCCCCTCTATTTAAAGCCAAAACTCTATAATGCTTAATATATCTTACTCTATCAGTAAACTCATAATACATTTCATATAACTTCTTTTCATCTAAAGCATTTTTCTTTAACTTAGAAGTAATACTACCATTCATATATACATTGTTTCTAATCCATTTTCTATAAGAAGCATTATCACTAATCCATTCAGCGATTATATATCCTGCCCCTTCAATAGCTTCACCAATAGTTTTAACATTTTCATTAACAAACTTCTTAGCCATATCATCTAAATTCCCATTAGTCGGAAATCCCATTATCATCTTAGCTAAAGGTTCTAAACCATTCTTAATAGCTTCACTAGCTTTAGTCTTCTTTTTCTCTTTATATGGTCTATAAACATCCTCTACCTCAGTCAACTTAGAGCACTTCATTACAGCTTCTCTTATCTCATCAGTAAGCATACCTTTTTCATCTATTAACCTAATTACATCTTCTTTTCTTTCTAATAGATTCTTTTGGTACTTATACTGTTCTTCTATAGCTCTTATTTGATCTTCATTCAAATTGCCAGTTTGCTCTTTTCTATACCTCGCAATAAAAGGTATAGTAGCCCCATCTCCTAACATTTCTAATACAACATTTATCTGTTTCTCACTAAGATTTAATGTACTAACTAAATACTTTATTACCTCTTCCATTTCTATCACCAATAAATATTATAACAAAAAAAATAGTAATTATAATAATTACTATTCCTATTTATCTTTTTTTTCTATCTTTTTTATTTTCTTCTCTGGTAATACCGGAGCACTATTAGCACTTTCTTCAATAACTTCCTTTAATTCTATAATCCCTGTTTTTTCTAACTCTTCATGATAATTCATAGCTAACCCTATAACAAATATATATGATAGAAAATATATCCAAACCATCAACACTATTAAGTTAGCTAAAGTCCCATAAAACAATGAATAATTAGCATAATTATTAATATAGAAAGAATATAATAATGTTCCTAATATCCACCCTACACAAGTAAATATCGCTCCAAAAGTAACAGTTCTACTTGGTATTCTCTTATCTGGAGCCATAGTATATAACAACTTAACAAATATAAATATTACCAACCAAGAAAATGGCCCTCTTAAGAATCTAAATATACTTATAATCATCGCAGTAGTTTCTACATCTAAGTTCAAATAATGTAAAAAACTAACTATCTTAGTACCAAATAAAGGTACTATTAAAACAAACAATACAAGTATTACAATTACTAATTCCATTATAATAGCTTTAAATCTTCTTTTAATAAAACCCGAATCCTTTATACCATATATAGTATTAGACGCCACTATCATAGAACTCATTCCATTAGAAGCAATAAAATAACCAACACCTAAAGATATAAAGAAAGATGGGGAAATTTTAGAAGGGTTTATAATAGGCGCTATTATATTTGCATAATTAGCTCCCAAAGTATTTGTTATCAACGTATTGACAAAATTACTAGATAAATTCAAATATGAGCAAGCATAACCGATAAGCGTAACAGTTGGTACTATAGATAGAAATAAGAAGAATGCTATTTGGCCGGGTAATACTAACATCTCAGGTCTTAAGATAGAAACCCAAAATCTTTTAAAAAATTTTCCCTTACGTTTTCTAGCCATTATCGCTGTCTCCCGTAGCGACTTGTTCAGACTTTTTATTTTTCATATCATCTACAGATTCATTAATAGCATCTTCAAGAGTTTTTGCATCATTTACTATCATACTATATCCAATAGCAGCACCATAATCATATGGTAACTTCTTAAACTCTTTATTAAGTTTTCTAATATAACTAGCTATTTGTTTCTCTGAATAACCAACTAAATATAATAAGAATTCATTACCATCTGTTCTAATAATATCAGAATTATCTAATTGTGTTCTAACAAGTACATTAGCAGCAGCTTTAATTTGTTTATCTCCACTATCATATCCATCAGTATCATTTATTTCTTGTACTCTATTTAAATCTATTACTATAGTTGCTTGTGGATATATAGTATTCTTATTCCATCCAGCTAAACTATCATTTAAATAATTTCTATTCTTCAAAGAAGTTAACTGATCTATATACTTAATCTTATCTTCTTTTCTTATCTTTTTAGCTATTTTAACCTTCTTAGTAGACTTATATAGTATTAACAACAATACTACTACTAAGAATATTATTATTAATGCATATTTAGCAATCTTCCCTACTAAAGTACCAGATTTAACTGTAATAGAATGGTTATATAAGCCTTTTACCTCTATTTCTTTAGGATCTAAAATATTAATATACTTAGAAAATAATAATTCAAATATTTCATTATCCTTCTTAATATAGAAATTATAGGTATCATTAAGTTTATTCTCATATCTAACATTATATCTAACTAAGATATCCTTATTATAATAATTATAACTTAACTTATCTATCGCTATTACTTGCCCCTTACTTACTATTCTTTCCAAGTCATCTTTATTCTCATAGTATTTTACCTTCAATCCTCCAATACTATCTAAGTATTTTCCTAGCAAGCTATCTTTTAAGACATAAATAGGAGTATCCCCCAAAGGCCCAATTGAATTCATAACTAACTCACTATTCTCAGGAGCTACCACTACAAAAGATATATAATCTAAAGAAGATACTCTATTATACTCAGAATTAAAATCATAATAATTATAATAAATATCTATCTTATTATTAGCTATAGCCTCAGTAAACTTATTAAAGTTTTTATACCTAGTAAAATTAAACTCTACCTGAGCAAAATCACTAAAACTAGATATATACTCACTAACAATTCCTCCATAAGATCCACTAGTCAATATCTCATAAGGACTATTATTTAAGAAACCATAGCGATAAGTCTTCCCTTGAACATTATCCATATCTTTATCGGATACAGATAAAGCACTTAAGAATGTATTCAATCTATTTCTATTAAAGGATTCTCTAAATTCACTTTCTTTAAACTTGGCATAATGCTTTCCTACTATTGAACTAAATACATCATCTTCTTGTTCATCAAATACAAAGTATTTATTAAAATCACTTATATGATAATCAATTACATAATTAGATGTTAATAATGAAGAAATATTCTCTTCTAAAGGAACGATAGCATACGCAATATCCACACTTTGTTCCAAAGCTTCAAACAACTTGGTTGAAGTTTCATAAGGAACAATAGCTAAACTATCATTATTTAAATACTTTCTGAAACCAGCCTCATCAGCAGTTAATACTCCAACACTAGCCCCAGCAATATCCTTTAAAGAACTAATTCCATTATTATCTTTACTAATTAATACATAATGTTCTTTGTATATTAACACTTGATTCTTTTCAACTTTATCAGTTACTTTTAACGCTCTTGGCCCTGGTTGTTCTCCCGTATTATACGTAATAGGATTTATATCTAATCCATATTCCCTTTTTAAAGAATCTAGGAAATCAAAAAACACTCCTTTACCATTTTTACCAAAAACATCTATATTATTTAATACATATATATTTTGTACTGTATTAGTATTATTAGCTATCCACTCTTTTTCTTCAACAGCCAGTTTATTTTCATCATGTAATATAA
>CAMYYH010000056.1 GCA_947303405.1 uncultured Mycoplasmatota bacterium | reverse complement strand
CGATTTATTTATTGATAATAAATTAGATATTAATGAATATTGTGATGAGAATAAGATTAAATATATAAATTTCTTTTATCATGATGAATTAGTAAGACAAAAGAAAGAAAAAGAGTCGAAGTAATGCTTGCTAAATAAAATAGAACACTATATAATAACTGCTAGTAGTTACTTAAGGGAGTCCATAGGTATTGAAAGGGTGGTAATAGTGTTTAAAGAATTTGTAAAAAGAGCTGATAAAATAGTTAAAAATTTTGTTTTTCCGATTGACGATTTTGATCCTAGTCATACAAAAAGAATTTGTCTTTTGTCACCAATGAAGGAAAAGTGTTGGGTATTTCCTTTTAATGAGTGTGAGTTAACGGATTGTTATGCTCAAGTTGTTGAAGGCAATGATTCTATTGATATTATTGCAATAGGTACTTTTGAGGGTGTTTCCTTGGCTTATTTGAAAATGTCTTTTAAGACTAGTCCAAATAGCAATTTTCAAATGATTGAAGTCAAATGCGAAGAGGGAATTTATGGTAATGCGCATGAAAAAACTCTGCTTGAAGCTTCGGACATTTTTAAAACCAGGGTTCCTCGTTCTTGTAGATGTATAACTGTGAATAGTGATGGCAAAGCGTCAGTCGAGTATTATTATGAAGGAAATAGTTTTTCGGAAACAATTAATACTTCAACTGTTTCAATAAAAGAATTGAATGATTTATACCCATATGACGAAGGAGCTGTTAAAAGAATGGTAAGTGAGTCCTGTCAAAAAGCTAGTAGTGGTGCTGCGTTAATACTTAAGTAGAGTAATTATGATTAATTTACTTTTTATCAAATGGTTGACAATATGTTTTATAATTAGTTTTTCAATTGTAATAGTATTATGAAACCTCTTATGAAGTTCTATAGGTTGTGAAAAGGTGGTAATAATGTTTAAGAAGATTGAGAGGGTTGGAGAAAAAATTACTAAAACTGGAGTTTTTCCAATTGAGGATTTTAATGCTGGTGTTGGAATGGAATCATACTATGTTACTGATAAGAGCATGGATATTTTGAAAAGGCCTGTTCTTCGCTTTTATAGATTCTCTTTTGATGATGGTGATGGGAGTCCTTCTATTGCGCAAGTGGAGATAGGTAAAAACTCTATTAGTGTTTCTGCAATTAGATTTTTAGATGGTGATTTATTTGAATTTTTGAAAAGAGAATTTGTTAGTACTGAGGGTGAGAGTGCTTCAAAAATGATTGAGCATTCGCGTTCTGAAGGAATAAGCCGCTCTTCAGAGGCGGGTAATTTTTCGGCTGCTTTTGAAAGTATACAAGGTAGTGATTCTCTATACTATAGTTTTGCTTCAAGGGTGAATACGGGAAAACTGTTAGTGCATTTTTTTTATGATGGGGAAAGTATTTCGCGAACGATAGATGATGTTGGTGGAAATACTATAGATGTAGCTAGTATTAATCAAATATATACAAAAGGGAATGATGTTGAAGTAAATGTAGTAAGACTTTTAAATGCTATTTATTATAGTTTGTGGGAAAATATTGAAGGTAAAAGAAAAGCTATGATATCTTGGATGAGAGATATTGGGCTATCAGAGAATGATATAGCAAATTATTTGTGTTATTATGTTTTTCAAGTTGATAATATGCTTAGTATGAATAAAGGAGATTTGTGTTTAAATGGTAAATAGATTAAATAGATTAAGTTTGTTTTATTGTTTTGTGCTAATTGCAATGGTTTTAATAATATGGTAGAATTAGATTGACTTAGGTAGGTAATGTAAAATGGGAGAAATTAAGAAAAACGAAAGATATTTTCCAACTAAAAATTATCTAATAACTATAGGTGTTATAATTGGTATTATATTATTGGTATGGTATTGTTTTGCGTGGTATAAGGTGTATAAGCAAGATAAGGTATCAACCTCATACTTAGTTAAAAATAATATAGTAACTAATGAAGTAAATGATTTAAATGAAATAGGCGATGTTTTTTCTGAAGCCCCAGATGAATATTATATTTATGTTAGTTATACTGGCGATGAAGATGTTTATGAGATGGAAAAAGGTTTGGCTAAAGTAATTAAGAAGTATAATATATCTGATAATTTCTATTATTTGAATGTAACTAGTATTAAGAATGATAGTAACTATGTAGATGATATTAATAAAGTTCTTGGTTTAAAAGATGAAAAAATTATTAATGTACCAACTATAATTTATTATAAAGATGGTGTAGTAGTAAAAGACGGTGTTATTGTAAGAAGGGACAATAAATTGATGACTTCGGCTGATTTCCAAAAATTATTAGATGCTAATAATATAGAAAAATAAAGACCGAGAGGTCTTTATTTAGTGAGGTGCAAATATGATTAATGTTGTATTATTTGAACCAGAAATACCTGGCAATTCTGGAAATATAATGAGAACTTGTGTAGCTACGAATACTAAGTTGCATTTTATTAAACCTTTAGGTTTTTCTTTGGATGAAAAGTATATAAGAAGAAGTGGAGTCAATTATATAGATTATTGTGATTATACTGTTTATGAGAATTGGGACGATTTTTATTCTAAGAATAAGGATGGAGACTTTTATTTTTTAACTAGGTATGGACATAAAACTCCTACTTCTTTTGATTATAGCGATAGTAGTAAGAATATATATTTTGTTTTTGGGAAAGAGAGTACTGGTATACCTAGAAAAATATTAAAACCTCATTTAGATAGATGTATGAGGATGCCTATGACAGATAAGGTTAGGGCTTTAAATTTATCAAATACTGTAGCTATAATGGTGTATGAGGCTTTAAGACAACAAGATTACAACGATTTATTAAGAGAAGAACCAAATGATGACGGTCATAAGGGTAATAGGTTTATTGAAGAATATGAAGGAGATTAAATATGAATTGTAAGTATTGTGGAGCGGCTTTACCAACCAGGGGTGGTACTTGTCCAGAATGTGGAAGAATGATTCCTATGGATCAGAAGAAAATGATGAGAGAGATGTTAGACCCTAAATGGAATGAATATAGAGATCAAAATACGGCAATGTATAAGTCTGCTAGTAATACAGATGAAGATAATGCTAAATTAGGGAAAGCAATAACCATAATGATATTAGTAATAATTGGTATAATAATTCTTGTTGCGATAAAAGCCAATTAGATTGTATTAATAATTGGATATTTATGACTTCTATTTCTTGATTAATTATGATATGATTACTAAGGAAGTTTTGGAAATATTATATATTTAGAAAGGGATTTTTATGGAAGAGATTAATTTAAAAGAATTGTTTGCCTATTTTAAAGCAAGAATAGTTCTTATACTAATAATGGTATTATTTGTTGTATTATTTGGATCGGTTTATTCCTTATTTTTAAAGGTTCCAGTGTATGAGAGTACTTCAAGTATTGTATTAGTTAGTGATGAGGGACAAGCAAGTGGAAACGTATCTGGTAGTTATAGTCAAACAGATGCGCAATTAAATAAGAACTTAGTTAGTACTTATTGTGAGATAGTTAAGTCTAAAAGAATTGCCGAGTTAGTTATTAAGAATTTATCTTTAAATTATTCTGTAGATGAATTATTAGGTGAAATAAAGGTTACTAATTCAGATAATACAGAAATAATTAAAGTTAAGGTAATTGATAAGGATAGGGGTTTAGCAGCTGATATAGCTAATGAAATAGTTAAAGTATTTAGTGAAGAGATTAAATCTATTTATAAGCTACAAAATGTTTCAGTTGTAGATGTAGCTGAAGAAGCGGATAAGTCATATAATATGAATTATATGAAAGAGTTTGTTATCTATGTATTAGCAGGTATAGTTCTTGCTTGTGCAATTATATTTATAGTTTATTATTTTGATACAACTATTAAGTCAACTGATGAAATAGAAAATGGCTTAGGAATTCCTGTATTTGGAGTTGTTCCTGAAGTTAAAAGAAAACAGAAGGGACGTAAGTAGGTGATAGGATGGAAAAGAACACAGATTTATTAATAAATGTTAATCCCAAATCGATGTTTAGTGAATCTATAAAGAATATTAGAACTAATTTACAATTCTCTGCTGTTGATAAAAAGTTGAAAGTTATATTAAGTACTTCTCCTGAAGCTGGAGATGGAAAGAGTTTTATTTCGGCTAATTTGGCTGTTGCTTATGCTCAAGAAGGTAAGAAAGTGTTGATAGTAGATTGTGATTTAAGAAGAGGTAGACAGCATACAATATTTGGATTAGAGAATCCTACTGATGGAGGATATTCTAATTTGATTTTAAACTATAAGGAAGAAATAAAACTTAGTAGATATATAATACCTACTAAAGTTAAAAATTTAGATTTAATACCTTCGGGTCCGATTCCTCCTAATCCGGTTGAATTATTATCTTCTAGGAGTAATGGGGAGCTATTAGATACATTGAAGAAACACTATGATATCGTAATGCTAGATTGTGCTCCAGTATTAGGGATAAGTGATACATCTATATTATTAAAATATAGTGATGCTAATCTTTTAGTAGTATCTAGTGGTAAAACGCAATTTGAATTATTAGAAAGATGTAAGAAAGTATTTGAAACAGCAAATAGTAGAATCACAGGGGTAGTAATTAATAAGGCTAACGTAAAAAAGAATGGGTATTATTCTTACTATACAAATGATTATTATTCTTCAATAACTAATTAGTATTGAATATTTTGTTAGATTTAGTATAATAAGTTCAACGGGGAGAATATTATTCTCCCTAGTGATAACGATTGATAATTATTGAAATCGTTTTTGGTCCGTTGGTGAAGTGGTTTAACACATAGCCCTCTCAAGGCTACATACACGGGTCCGAATCCCGTACGGATCACCATGTAAAAATAAGACGATTTTTATCGTCTTTTATTGTTAAAGGAGAGAGATAGTATGGCGCGAGCTAAAAAGGATGAAATGATTGAAATGGATTCAAGAATCTCAGGGTGGGCTAATGGTTTAAGAATAGTCTGTGATATTCTAAAGGTATTGAATATTATAGGTATTGTATGTTTAATGTTGGTATTGGTTTTTATACCTAGTATTACTAAGGATGTAAAAATTGATGAGAGTTCTATTAGTTGGAAGGATAATAAGATTGATTATAAATTAGAAAATGTAGATTTTCTAACAATATCTATTAATGGTGGTAAAGAACAAAAAATCAATACTAAAACAATATATAAATACTTGTCTGTTGAAGATTTATCAAAGATAAATATTAAATGGTTAAGAAATGTTATTATGGTAGATTTGTTTTTTGTTATAGTAATAGCCGCTTTGGAATTCATGATATTTAATCTATTGTCTAAGTTGTTGAAACAAATTAGAGATGAAAAAAAGGCATTTGTGATTGATGGAAGTAAAATCTTATCTACGGTTGCTTGGTTATTAGTTGGTGTTGAAGTAATAG
>CAMYYH010000055.1 GCA_947303405.1 uncultured Mycoplasmatota bacterium | reverse complement strand
CCATCAAAACCATACTTATTAGCCGCCATTATAATATTATAAGCAGTAGTTCCATTAGTGTTAGTCCTAGTATCAAGTCGTAACTGTTCTAACGAAACATCACCATTATAATATCTAATAATAGATAATAAAGAACAAACTCCGCAATCTCTTACATCTCTTTGCTTTACAACTAAGTTTTTTTTCACATTATTTCTCCCTTCATAATATACTTTAGCTATTAATCATTAATTTCCTTTTTTTTAACGAAATTTATGTTATAATTAAAATAGTAGAGGAGTGTTAAAATGCGAAAGAAAAATGGTTTTATATCTATGTCAATTATTTATTCCTTTTTTACAGTGTTTATATTGGTATCAACATCCTTGCTGTTAATATATTCTAATAACTTGGCCATAGTAAAGTCTGTAAATAAGGGTATAAAAAATGATTTAACTAATAAAGGTAATCGCTCCCTAATGATATTTAAAAATCTAATCCAAGATGGAAGTTTTGAAAAACATGAAGATTATTGGACCGTTGATATAAACAATACTTCTCCCGATTGGGAATCCCAAAATTATTATGGAAATAATTCCTTGGGCATTGTAAAAGACTCAGCTAATGGGCAAACAGGTATAACTTACGTTCAATCTAAATATGCAATTTATATGATACCTGGGCACTATTACTATATATCCAGAGTATATATGGCATACAATAATTTTAATGGAACGAGCGATACTCTATCGATCTATTTAACACCAGATACCGCATCTGATTTTACTATTGGTGCGGGAGCTTATGATATTTTAGCTAATGCTAAGGGAAAACTACCAAATTCATCAGAATGCCAAGAAAATACCCTATACAACGAAAGCGCTTCAGAAGAGTTAAAAAAAGACTGTGCTTACAATGCACGTTCTATTGAACGTGATAGAATAAGATATGAATCAGGCTTTTGTTTAAGCGTTAATGGACGTTGTAATCCGGACGGAACTGGTGAAAACCAAGCATCAACCTTTGCCAATACCCTTGAAAGCGGTGTATTTAAGTTTGCCGGTAATACATCTTCTAGTCGATATAGAGTACTAGTAGGTGCCAATTTCAATAATTATAGCTTTACTAATGGTGTTGAACCTCGCTATTATACAGATGGTTATATGTTAGTTGACCTATCAGTAGCCCTACAAGGTGTAGTTAATCTAGAGGAAGAGTTTAAAGATTTAGTAGGTACTGAAGAAATAAACAAAAGAGCTGCTCTTGCTGAAGTCATCGATAGTATCCTAGATGGCAAATATATTGAGGGGCAAAGAACTATTCCTGTTAATAAATTCAATTTTTAGTAAAGGGGCTTAAAATAAGCCTTTTTTTAGGGCTTAATCTCCATTTTACCTTGTCAAAGTTGAAAACGAGTGATATAATCATTAATAGCTACAAAAGCGGACGAAGGGAAGGTGATAAAATGACCAAGGTAGTTGTTCAAAATGGTAACATTGATAGCGCATTAAGAAAATTTAAAATAAAAGTCGCTAGAAGTGGTGTCCCTTCTGAGATTAAAAAAAGAAAATGTTATGATAAACCAGGCGTTAAAAGACGTAAAGCTAAAGAGGAAATGATTAGAAATTCTCGCAAACGCAAAAGAAATGATTAATGGATGGTGAAATTATGACAATGATGGAAACTATAACAAAAGATTTAACTACGGCTATGAAAGATCAAGATAAGTTTACATTATCAGTATTAAGAATGCTAAAAAGTGCTTTACAACTAGAAAAAATAAATAAGAAGCACGATTTAAATGATGAAGAAGTAATTGCTGTAGTAAAAAAACAAGTTAAAACTCGTAAAGATAGTATTGAAGAATATACTAAATATGATAAGAAAGAAGAAGTAGAAAACTTAACTAAAGAAATAGAAGTATTATCTAAGTATCTACCTCCTGAGTTATCACAAGAGCAAATAGAAAAAGCTATCGATGAAATATTTGCAGACCTTAAACCTGAAAGCATTAAAGAGATGGGCAAAATAATGAAAGAAGCAACTGCACGTTTAGGAAATGCTGCCGATATGTCTTTGGTTAGTAAAATCGTAAAAGAAAAACTAAACTAGGCTTTAAGCCTTTTTTCTTTTGCTCTTTAAAAAAAGATCAAACAATAGTAAAATATACTTAGTAGGAGGAATAATAATGAGCAACTTATCTCCTTTTCAAAGCACTTTTAAATGGGCTTTAGAATCTACTTGGCCAATGTTGTGTTTATTTATCGTAATACTAGTGGTAAGTAGATTATCATATATAATAATAAATAAAAAGAGAATAGTGCTTTATAATGACATCTTTGTCCTAGTAAGCATTTTATATGTCTTACTATTATATTTCATGCTCTTAAGCACGGATTATGCCTCTCTAGGTATAAATTTGTACCCATATCGAGAAATGTCTAGATACGTAATAGGTTCTACGGCTTTCTTTTATAACGTTATAGGTAACATCTTAATCTTTATACCATTTGGCTTTATACTATCTCATAGTATCAAAGCAAGTAGAATAAAACATATAGTTATACCTAGTTTTATAGTAAGTTTATCAGTCGAAATAGTTCAATATTACATAGGTAGAACTTTTGATGTAGATGACGTTATTCTAAATACTGTTGGAGCTTTAGTAGGTTTTATGATTTATATAAGTTTTCGTCACTTTCGTGATAAATTACCAAACTCTTTAAAAAAAGAATGGTTTTATAATACTCTAGCTGTTCTTACTTTGCTTGGCGGAATAATTTTTATTATAAGTATATGGTGGGTGAAACTATGAATGATATTACAATAGTTGATAATGATTTATATAAGGATTACGATTATCTAGAAGATTTGCTAGAATATACTTTGGAACATGAAAAAGTTAATAATGCCATATTTTCAGTAATATTTGTTGATGATGATGAAATACATCGCATTAATAAAGAATATCGTAAAGTAGATAGAGTAACCGATGTTATATCTTTTGCGTTTGAAGATAACGAAGAAAAGAGTTATAATGAACTAAGGGTACTAGGAGATATTTACATATGTATTCCTCAAATGAAAAGACAGGCTAAACTATATGAACATAGCGAAAAAAGAGAACTATCTTTTCTAGCTGTTCACGGTCTTTTACATCTACTAGGGTATGATCATATGGAAAAAGAAGATGAAAAAATAATGTTTAATCTACAGGAGATGATATTAAATGACAAAAATATCAAGAGATGATATTAAAAAAAGAGGTTTTGGTCGTTTTGTAAAAAGTTTTACTTATTCTCTAGACGGATTGATATATGCGTATAAATACGAACAGAGTATGCTAATACATGTTATTGCTACAATAGCAGTAATAACAGTTAATATACTATTGAAAATCACTCCTTTTGAGTGGCTAATAACTCTTTTAGCTATTGGAATGGTTTTGGCAGCAGAACTCATTAATACGGCAATCGAGGCAACTGTTGATTTGATAACTTTAGAAATTCACCCATTAGCTAAAATAGCTAAAGATTGTAGTAGTGCTGCAACCTTTGTTTTGGCTATGATGGCTGCTGTAATAGGTTTTGTTATTTATGTTCCGTATGCATTAGAAATAGTTGGTGTCTATGCGTAGTGGTTTTGTTAGTATAATAGGACGCCCCAATGTAGGGAAAAGTACCCTATTAAATAGTTTAATAAACCAAAAGATTGCCATCACTTCTAATAAACCCCAAACAACTCGTAATATCATTCAAGGTATATATAACGAGGAAGGATATCAAATCGTATTCGTTGATACCCCAGGTATTCATAAGCCAATTAATAAATTGGGTAAAATACTAAATAAAGAAGCTCAAAGTTTAACTAGGGACGTTGATGCCGTATTATTAGTTGTCGACGCCAAAGATGGTTTAGGCGCTGGAGATAAGAAAATTATCGCAGACTTAAGAGTAACTGATTGTCCAGTTATCCTAATTCTAAATAAAATAGATAAAATGAGTAAAGAAGAGATAATAACTAGTATTAACGACTACAAAGAACTATATGATTTTGCCGAGATAATACCCGTATCTGCTTTAAAAAAAGAAAATGTTGATGATATCCTAAATACTATAAAAAAGTATCTTACTGATAATATTAGATATTTTGACGAAGATATGATTACATCTAGTAGTATTAGTTTTATGGCTTCCGAGTTTGTTAGAGAAAAACTCCTTCGTATGACGGAACAAGAAATTCCTCATAGTATTACTTGTGTCACATCTAAATATGAAGAGAAGAAAGATATTGTTAATATTACTGTTGATGTAATAGTAGATAGAGATTCTATTAAAAAAATGGTAATAGGCAAGAATGGTCAATTACTAAAAAGCGTCGGTATCGAAGCTAGAAAAGATATCGAAGATCTAATAGGTAAACAAGTATATTTAGAATTATATGTTAAAACCCTAAAGAATTGGCGTGATAAAGAGAAGTATTTCCAAGAACTAGGATTTAACGATTTGGATTTTTAATAGCTGTAATAGCTATTTTTTCTATGCTATTTAAGTAAAATAGTAATGGTGGTATAATTACCTTGTGATGAGAAATGATTAAAAAAATAGAAGGAATCATCCTAACAACCACTCCCTATGGAGATAATTCAAAGATAATAAATGTTTTAACTCCGGATTATGGTATTATAGGAATAATGGGCAAGGGAGTTAAATCCATAAGAAATCCCTTGAGAGCTAAAACAGAGAAGTTCACTTATGCATATTTTCACATTGATTATAAAGAGAATAAATTATCTAAATTAATAGACATAGATATAATAGATAATTTTAAAAAGATTAGAAGCGATATAGAGTTAATAAGTTATGCTACTTATATAACTGAATTAACCAATCAAATAGTTAAACAAAATGATAGCGAAGAGATATATGATTTATACAAAGATGTTTTGATTAAGATAAATAATGGTTTAAACCCTTTAATCCTAACTAACATATTAGAACTTAAGTATTTAGATTACTTAGGCGTAGGTCTTAACTTAGAAGGATGTATTAAATGTGGTAATAAGAAAGATATCGTAACTATCGATCCGGACATCGGAGGTTATATATGTAAAAATTGTTATTTAAATGAAAAAATAATAAGTACTAAGACTATAGTAATGCTAAGAAAATATCACTTAATAGATATTAAAAATATATCTACGATAAATATAAGTAAAGATGTTATCGAAGACATAAATGCTTTCTTAAGTAGATACTACGAAAGATATACTGGATTATACATAAAAAGTAAAGATTTCTTAAATAAGATAAAAGATATTGTTGAGTGACATTGAATAAAAATATACAATAATCTCGATAGATGGGATAGAAAGTAATACGGACTAAGAATTCGAGATATGGTAGTTCCAACTACGACCATTCAATAGAATTGGACATTACATGTTTAAAAATAATAACTAACTATATGGAATGGCACTCTAAATAAAACTCTTGAATAATAGAATTTTTTATGATATAAATAACTCATACAAGTGATGAAGGGCTTGGCAACCTGGAGCTATATAGAATTAAGAGATTTCGTCAAGAAATAAGTAGGATGGAACCACGGGTATAACTCGCT
>CAMYYH010000054.1 GCA_947303405.1 uncultured Mycoplasmatota bacterium | reverse complement strand
GAACCCACGTTATCAGCTTGGAAGGCTGAAGCTCTACCATTAAACTACACCTGCAAAACAAAGTAGGCATCTTTAATTATACACATTTTTTTAAATAATGCAAGCCTTCCAAGCCACTTTTTTAAACAACAACACTATTTATTAGCATTTTTCATATTATTTATATAGTTTTTAACCTCCTCTGTATCATCATAATGAATTTTTTCCGTACCAACTATCTGATAATTTTCGTGTCCTTTACCTAATAGCAATAAAACATCTCCTTTTTCAAGACTTTTTAAAGCTTTACTAACAGCCTTTCTTCTATCAAGCTCTACTTCATAATTATCAGCCTTAATACCACTCAATATGTCCCCAATAATGACATCTACATTTTCCTTAGCCGGATTATCAGTGGTGACAAATACATAATCGCATCTAGTTGTTGCCATATGTCCCATTACAGGTCTCTTAGTTCTATCTCTTTCTCCAGGACAGCCAAATAAACATATTAATCTTCCTTTTACATCCGAAGAGAAAACGTCTAGAATTTTTTCCATCGCATCAGGTGTATGTGCATAATCTATAACAACTTCTGCATCGCCTACTTTATAAACATCACATCTTCCTGGTGGCGGATAAACATCCTTCGCTATTTTAAGAATATCATCTAGCGGATATCCAGCCAAATGAACAATAGCTAACGAAGTTAAAAAATTATACACATTAAACAAACCAATTAAATTAATCTCTAACTCATATTTTATGCCAGAAGCTTTAAATCTAAGTCGTGTCCCCGCATGAATTCGCTCGTAATTAAGAATTGTATAATCATCTGCACATTTACCAAGAGTAATACATTTATCATATTTTTGTATCCAATATTTACTATATGGATCATCAACATTTATAACTATAGGACCTTCTAATTGTTTTAAAAACAACATCTTCGCATTTAAATATCTTTTCATAGTCTTATGAAAATCCAAGTGATCATGTGTTAAATTAGTAAAAGCTCCACCTTTAAACTTAATTCCTTTAACTCTTTTTTCAGCTAAGCCATGGGAACTTAACTCCATTACTACAGATTGAGCCCCCATTTCTTTTGCTGTTAATAATAATTCATAAGTATCCAAAATATCAGGGGTAGAATTTGGAAGTTCCGTTCTAGTACCATCAGGTAAATAGAACCCAATTGTTCCAATATATGCAGCCTTCTTCCCCAAAAGATTAAACATTTGATAAGTAAAATAGGCCGTAGATGTTTTACCATTTGTCCCTGTAACTCCGTATATATCCATTTCATTAACTTCATCAGCATAATTCTTTGAAATATAATTAGTTAACCACTGTTTAGTATCTTTTACTTTTAATACTTCAATAGAACAATCCACATCTCTATCTACTACAACTCTTGTAGCCCCATTTTCAATAGCTTTATTAATAAAAGAGTGCCCATCCACGTTAAAACCTCTAATAGCTACAAAAGTATCGCCTTTAGTAACTTTTCTAGAGTCAATTTTTATATTAATCATACTAACACCTCATCAATATAATAATAACACACCCCAACTAAACTAACACCATATTATACATGTTTTAGACACATACATAACACTTATTTATTCCAAAAATAATACTTGTATTTTATTATTATTTATCATATGATATTAACAAGGGTGGATTTTATGTATAGATTTGAAAGTGAAAAAAGTTCAACAATAGATATTACTAAAGTTCCTAATACTTTATTCATTGGACAACTTTTCCCTCTTGAATCTATTATTTATTATTTATGAGAAGATATTTGTGGATAAATATCTTCTTTTTTATAAATAAAGAATCCCCTAGAAGGAGGAGATTTATATGAAAAACAAAAAAATGATGTATGATGTCAATGAAATGCCTTCTATAGGAAAAAGCATTATATTGGCATTCCAACATGTATTTGCTATGTTTGGAGCCACTGTCCTAGTTCCAATCTTAGTAAATGCCGCAATCAAAAGTGCTGGCGTACCTGGAGAAGCATTATCAATTGCAGTAGCTCTAGTAACAGCTGGTATAGGAACTTTAATTTATATTGCTTGTACAAGAGCAAAATCACCGGTGTTCCTAGGAAGCTCATTTGCATTCATCTCACCAATTGCAGCCTCATACATAGCAGGAGCATCAAAGGGTGGCGGACTTGCAGGAGGTCTAGCTGGAGCAATGACCGGAGTCATGATAATAGGTATCATCTACATAATCGTATCTATTATAATAAAAATAGCCGGAAAAGCATGGATAGACAAATTACTTCCACCAATCGTAATTGGTCCAATGATTATGATTATTGGATTAGGACTAGCTAGTAGTGCTGTTGGCAATATTTTTGACACAAGCACTGCTGTTAAAGGGATAGAATGGAAAGGTCCAATAGTTGCCCTAATAACTTTCTTAACAACTGCTCTAGTAATGACAAGAGCTAAAGGCTTCTTTAAGATTATTCCCTTCTTAATAGGGATAGTAGTTGGATATATATCAGCTTGTGTTTTAGGCCTAGTAAACTTCAGTTTAATAGCTAAAGCCGCATGGTTCCAAGTACCAAAATTCCATATTCCATTTGTAACTTACAAACCAAATTTCCTAATTGCTTTAACAATGGCACCAATTGCCCTAGTTACTATGGCTGAACATATTGGTGATCACAAAGCCTTAAGTACAATAATAGACAGAGATCTATTAAAAGATCCAGGACTAGATAGAACTCTAATGGGTGATGGTGTTGCAACACTAGTTGCAGGTATGCTTGGCGGTCCAGCCAATACAACTTATGGAGAAAATACTTCTGTAGTGGGTATGACACGAAACGCTTCAGTAGGTGTAATCGCTCTAGCAGCTGTGTTTGCAATAATTCTAGGTTTCCTAGGTAAATTTACTGCCTTAGTACAAACCATTCCAAACCCAGTTCTTGGTGGAGTATGCGTACTATTATACGGATTTATCTCAGTAAATGGTCTTAAAGTATTAATTCAAAATAGAACCGACTTTTCTAAGAACAAAAATATAATCATTGCATCAGCAATGTTAGTATTAGGCCTAGGAGGTGCAGCATTCTCAATAGCAACAGGTAAAGGTATCGCTGTACAAATCTCAGGAATGAGTTTAGCCGCTATAGCTGGAATAATACTAAATATCCTAATTCCAGATGAAGAAGATGAAGTAGATATAGAAGCTAACACCAGAATCAAAGCAGAAGCTACAGCTAAAATAGACGAACTAAAAAGAGCTATTAAAGATGAATTAACTATTGAATTAAAAAGTGAATTATTAGATGAAATAAGATCAGAATTAAAAAAAGATAAAGAATAAAAGGAGTTAAAAATGAAAAACGTACACGAATTAAAACACCCTCTAATAGAGCACAAATTAGCAATATTAAGAGATAAAAAAACAGGAACTAAGGAGTTTAGAGAACTAGTAAATGAGATTGCTACCATACTTTGTTATGAAGCGTTATCCGATGCCAAACTGGATGAAGTAGAAATAGAAACTCCTATAAGAAAAATGAAAACCGGGAAAATAAACGAGAACAACTTCACATTTATACCTATACTAAGAGCTGGAATGGGAATGTTAGAAGGTGTAATAACTGTAATGCCAAATGCTAAGGTAGGCCATATAGGCATGTATCGTGACGAAGAAACATTTGAGCCAGTAAACTACTTCTTCAAGGTACCTAAAGATATAGAGAAAAGAGAAGTAATTATTATAGACCCTATGTTAGCAACAGGCGGCTCTGCAATAGATGCAATAGACCTATTAAAAAGTAAGGGTGTTAAAAAGATTAAATTCTTAAGCATTATATCAGCACCTGAAGGTTTAAAAGCCGTCACAAAGAAACACCCTGACGTAATTATATATACTGCTCATATAGATGAAAAACTAAATGAAAACAAATATATTGTTCCCGGTTTAGGAGATGCCGGAGATAGAATTTATGGCACAAAATAAGAATCGATATAATCGATTCTTTTTTATTTGTTTAAAGTATTTTCATAATAATTACTATTCATTAACATCCTACTAACACTAAATCCATTAGCAACTCTCTTATTCATCTCATTTATATACTCTTCTTGATTATCTAATTGTTTACCATCTTTTAATATAAACCTTCCAGTATTAGCATAATATGTTCCATAGTCTCCTACCCAACTTCTATTAGAGAATACCGCCAATCCAGGATAATCACTAAGTATATCTTTACCAACTATCATTCTTGAATCATAATCAACACCGAATAGATTTAATAATGTCGGAAGTACGTCTATCTGACTTCCTACTTTATCAATTGTAATACTTTTTTCCATACTACTACTCCATAAAAAGAAATTACTTCTATTTACCTCAACTATTTCATCTTTAGTATAGGTAGATACTTCATTCATCTCATCAATAGACAATGTATAAGGATAGTGGTCTCCTACCATAGCAATAACAGTATTATCCAATTCTCCCGATTCTTTTAGGTTATTAATTAAAGCTTCTAAAGCAAGATCTAATTCCATTTGTGCAGCTAAGTAATACCTAACTTGTGACGAATACTCTTCCCCTATTTGATCTAAATACTTTCTAGCAATATTATCACTTGTATTATAAGGAGAATGACCACTTACCGTAACATAATAAGTAACAAAATGTCCTTCTTTACCAAGATAATCAGGAGTAGTTGTATTCACCATATCAATATCACTAGGTAACCATCCACAATTAATTCTATTCTCTAAACCATTACCGCACCCTAAGTAATTTGAAAAACCTAAAGTTTTCATAGTAACATTTCTCTTATAATAAGTATAAGTCCAATTATGATACCCTTGAGCGCTATACCCTAATTTAGCAAAAGCATTACCTATAGCAAATGATATAGTTGGTTGCACTTGCTTCCATAGTTTCAAAGTCTCTTGAGTAGGTATCAACCCAGTAGTTGCTTGAAATTCTCCACCCGTAGTACTTAAGAATACTGGCGAATAGAAGTTGGTGAATTTAAATCCCTCATTATACATTTTATACAAAGTAGGCGTTCTATCTTTATCCATCGCCACTTCATTATATCCTTCGGCTAATATAAAGATTAAATTCTTTCCCTTAAACATTCCTGTATATTCATTTTGTACAGTTGGCATCGTCGCCGTAAAGTATTGATTTAAAGTATTAATATCTCTATTAGAACTCTCAGTAAATTCTATATTTAAAACATTATCTTTATAAACAATTTCTTCTTCTTTTTCTACTTTCTTCTTAGGTTTTTTTACTTTTTCTACAGACAACTCCGATTCATACCCAAGTAATTGTCTTTTAATATCAATTTTAATATAATTTAGTAAGCCAAACTTATCAATAATACTTTCAGCATCATCTGTATTAAAATATAATTTATACTCCGAAGTACTATCATTCATATTAGGTAATAAATATAAGAACGTTGATAAGTAAGCAGTTATAAACATCAAAAATATAGCGCATTTACTTTCTTTAGATATTTTCTCATAACTTATAACCTTAAAAATATTAATTATTATCAGTCCAATAAAAGGCACTAACAATAGAATAAAAGGTACTATATGATTCACAATCGTTTCCCCTACTATAAAGAAGAAATCTAATGCTTGCCCAGCTAATCCTATTGTTGAAAAAGAAAATGGAACCGATAATAACACATAAAATATTAATTGT
>CAMYYH010000053.1 GCA_947303405.1 uncultured Mycoplasmatota bacterium | reverse complement strand
TTAAAAAGACACGTATCTTTTTTAATACGTGTCAACTAGATGGGTTACATCATCTCATAGGTATATCTTTATTATTTCCATCAATTTCATGTAAGAAACGGCAATCTGGTGTAATATAATAAACTCTTGCATTTTTCTTCTTTTCCATAAGAGTATCCCCCTTTTTTGAGTTCTAAGTGATTATATCACTTTTCTTCATTTTAGGAAAATATTGTTCTTGGTTACTATATTTTTTTATGCTATAATAAAAATAGTATTGTAATAATAGAGTAAAAAGGTGATTGTTATGTTCGGAAAAGTAATAGAGGTTAATAAAAACCATGTAAGAATGATTAACGGTACTAATGTATCTCAACCTGGTATTATGAACTATCATGTTATCTTTGATGAAGAAGATAGAAAGATAGTAGGGGAAGTCATTGCTTGTGATGATAAGTTTATCGATATTAACCTAGTTGGTGAAATAAGAGATAATCTATTTACTTCCGGAGTAATCAAAAAACCTACGTTCCAAAAACCTTGTCGTATTATAGCTAAAAGTGAATTAGAGATGCTAATAGGTAAACAAAACTATAAAGAATCAGATACTGTTTTAGTAGGTAGATCTATTGTTTATAAAGATTACTTTGTAACAGCTAATGTTAATGATTTATTTGCTACTCACTTTGCTGTCTTAGGTAATACTGGTTCCGGTAAAAGTTGCTGTGTAGCAAGACTTATCCAAAACATATTATTACAAAACGAAACTGGTTATCCATTAAATGCCCACCTAGTTATCTTTGATGCCTTCGGTGAATATAATACAGCTTTTGCTAAAGTTAATGAATTACCAGGTATGAATTTTAAACACTATACTACTGATGTAACTAAGAATGAAGGTAATCTAGTTAAGATACCTGCTTACTTCTTGGAAGTAGATGATCTAGCATTATTACTTAATGCTAGTGATTCTCAACAATTACCAGTAATAGAAAAAGCCCTACAACTTGTTTATATCTTTAAAAGTGATAGTGCTAGACAGTATAAAAGTGATATAGTTGCTAAGAGTTTAATGGATATCTTATCAAGTGGTAAACCAGCTCAACAAATAAGAGACCAAATTGTTGCTGTCTTAACTACTTATAATACTCCTGATATTAATCTAGATACTCCTATCGTTCAACCAGGATATACTAGAACTCTAAGACAATGTTTAAATATTGATAATCAAGGTAAGATGCCTGCTTTAGGTTTAGTAATAGATAAGTTATCTGAGTTTAATAAAACTGACTTAGATAATATTGAAATAAGACATGACTTTGTCTATACTCTAGAAGATATTTATGCTGCTTTAGAATTTGCTTTAATTAGTGAAGGTGTTCTATCTTCAGAAAAAGCCTTTGATATAGCTAATACTCTAAAAGTTAGACTTCATAGTATCATTAATAGTGAAAAGAAAGAATACTTTGATGTTCAAGAATATATGACTAAAGATCAATTCATGATTGATTTCTTTACTACTTTTAATGATAAGAGAAAAGTATGTCAAATAATAAATATGAACTTTGCTTATGTTGATGATAGATTTGCTAAAGTATTAACGAAAGTTTACTCTAAACTATTCTTTAACTTTGCAACTAGTCTTCAAGAAAGAGCTTCTTTCCCAATCCATATAATCTTAGAAGAAGCCCATAGATATGTTCAAAACGATACTGATATAGATGTAATTGGTTACAATATCTTTGACCGTATTACTAAAGAAGGTCGTAAATATGGTGTTATCCTTGGTTTCATTACCCAAAGACCATCTGAACTATCTACTACAGCTTTATCACAGTGTTCTAACTTCATTGCTCTAAGAATGTATCATCCAGATGATTTAAAGATAATTGGGTCAATAACTTCCAACTTATCAACAGATAACTTAGAACAGATAAAGACACTAAGACCAGGTATGGCAATGACCTTTGGTACAGCCTTTAAACTACCAGCTATTTGTACCATGGATTTACCTGATCCAATGCCACAAAGTACTAGTGTTGATATAAATAAAAAATGGTTTGGAACCAACTAAAGATAGATTATTCTATCTTTTTTCAAATCCCTTAATTGAACAAACTTTATATTTATAATATAATTATTTAGAATAGAGGTATAGATATGAAAAAGATCTGGTATTTAATATTATTATTCCTAATTATTCCTATCAAAGTTAATGCATCTACATTATTAGTGAGCGAAGATAGAAAACCTATTGTAGGTTCTACTTTTGTTATAGATGCCAGTATTGATTATGGTACCAATAAAATAATGACTGCTCATTATGTCATTACTTATGATAATGCCTGTTTTAGTCTGGCTTCTACATCATGGCCTCAAGGTAGTGTTTCCATGCGTAATGAAAGTGGTATGTTATATATAGATAAAGAAGCTACAACCCCCCTATGGCAACCAGGAACTTTTGCTATCTTTACCTTTAGAGTTGATAGAAAGTGTACCTCAGCATTTGAAATAAAAGATAATGGCGGAGCAACTAATCAAAAGGGTGAAAGCATATTTCAAACCTTCGCTTCTTTAACTATATCTACTGAAGAGAGTAGTAATAATAATCAAATAGAAGGTCTATCTATTGTAAATCAATCTTTTAATTCTACCTTCTCTAAAAATGAACACAACTATTCAGCTAGTGTCGATGCTGAAACAAATGAAGTAGAAATAGTAGTTAACAAAGGAGATACTAAACAAACTATATCTAGTAATGGGGAAGTAAAGGAAGATGATGACAAAAAGAAAGCTCATATCCGCTATAACTTAAAACCTGGTTTAAATAGAATAAGTATTAAAGTAACGGCAGAAGATGGGTCTAGTAATAACTATACTATCATGGTTACTAAAGCTAGTAACGAAAGTAAGGAAGCAGATCTAAAAAGATTATCTGTATCTAATACTAATATTAAATATGTAGAAGGAAAGGATACTTATCAAGCTAAAGTTAATAGTGAAGTAGAAAATATATTTATTACTGCTTCTACAGTAGACCCCTATGCGGAACTAACTGGTACTGGTACAAAAAAACTAATAGATGGTGAAAATAAATTTACTATTAGAGTTAAATCTTCTACTGGAGCCGAAAAAACATATACTATTATCATAACTAGAGGTCGAGACATTGAGAATCCTAATACTAGTAATAAGATTAAATCTCTAAGAATAAATGGTGATTTAATAAAAGATTTATCTAAAAACTTTATAATGGGTGTAGGTACTAGTGTAACTAGTTTAAAACTTGATATTGAACTAGAAAGTGAAACAGCTACTTATTCTGTTGAGGGTAATAAGAATCTAGAAAATGGTTTAAATACTATTATTATTACTGTTAGTGATGATAACGTAGATAGTAGTCTCTACTATATAAGAGTTTATAAAGAATTAGAAGGAATTAATATAATTAAAACTCTAGATGGTCTAAATAACTTACCAGCTAATGTTATAGTTAAAAGTCATATAACTGATAAACATCTAATTAGTAAAGATGTCATAAACTTAGTTCAAGCCAATACTAAAGAAATCTATTATAACGTTGTTGATAATAAAGAGGGCTTATTATATAGAATAATGATTAATAGAAATATAAAAGAAAAAGAAGAAATAGACGCTAGTATAGTTGTTAATAAGAAAGAACCATTAACATATGAATCTAAAATAAGAAAAGATATTAAAGTCTTATTATTCTTAGATACTGAAGAATTTAGTGATGGTGAAGTAATAAAGATATATTCCTATAATAATGAGAATAACTATCGTTATGTTGATAGTGTTTCTCTAAAAGATGGCTATGTAGAATTTACTAGTGATGGTAGTGATTACTACGTATTTACTAAACAAACCCTAGTCGATGAAGATAATGGTATTATTAAACTATTAAAACAATTCCAAGACTATATAATCTTTGGTATTGCTCTAGTAGTTATTATTATATTCTTATTAGTTATATCAAAAATGAAAAAAAGAAAGAAAAAGATGGTAGAAAAATAAGAATAATGTTATAATGATATTACTTTTTTCGAGAGGGGATGATCAATATGACCATAGAAGACGTCCTAGAGGTAATTAAGAGTTACAATCCACGAGAATTAGAAAGAGTAAAAAAAGCATATAAAATAGCTGAGAAAGCCCATCGCCACCAAAAAAGAGATAGTGGTGAACCTTATATCATACATCCTATTCATGTCTGTATGAATCTTGCTGAATTATATGCTGATGGGGATTCTCTTTGTGCTGGTCTTTTACATGACGTTGTAGAAGATACCGACGTTACTTTAGAAGATATCGAAAAAGAATTTGGTCATTCAGTTGCTTCCCTAGTAGATGGAGTTACTAAAATTAGTAACATTCACTATAATACTAAAGATGAAGCAACCAATGCTAATATTAGACGTTTAATAAATAGTTTAAATGATGATGTAAGAATAATCATTATTAAACTAAGTGATCGTCTTCATAATATTAGAACTTTAGGTTTTAAAGCCCCAGAAAAAGTATTAAGAAATGCCTATGAAACTCTACATATCTTTGCTCCACTAGCTTATTTCATAGGTATGTTTAGAATAAAATGTGAATTAGAAGATCTTTGTCTTCAATATATAGATAAAGAATCTTATGACTCTATAAAAGAAAAAGAACAAAATATACTTAAAGACTATGATACATGTTTAAAAACTACTATTAAATCTATTAAAGATATAATGAAAAAGAATAATATAGATTTTACTTATCGCATTAAGATATTAAACATTTATCAAATATATCAAAAACTAAATAAAGGTTATAAACTATCTGATATTCATGACCTAGTAAACTTTAAAATAATGGTTAATACGGAAGAAGAATGCTATCGTACATTAGGTTTAATTCATAAGTTATATACCCCAATGAACTATAAATTTAAAGACTATATCGCTTCTCCTAAGACTAATAAGTATAGAAGCTTACATACTACAGTTTTTGCTCCTGATAATCGTCTATTACAATTCCAGATTAAAACTAAAGAAATGGATGATACAAATACTTATGGTCTAACTGCTTACTGGCGTCGTCTAAGAGGTAAGGGCAGAGAAAAAATGCAAAAAGAACTAATAGCTAACTATCAATTCTTTGGCGTTTTACGAGAATTAAACTATGTTGCTGAAAATGATACTGACTTTGTTGATAAAGTTAAACAAGAAATATTTACTAATAATATCTACGTTTATTCCCTAAGTGGAGAAGTAGTCGAATTGCCATATGGTTCAACAATTATTGACTTTGCTTATAAGATACATACAGATCTAGGTAATCATCTATATAAAGCTTTTATAAATGGTCAAAGTGTAAGACTTACTAGAACTTTAAATAATAAAGACCGTGTATTATTATTACAAAATGAAAAGTCTCATCCTAAAGAATCATGGCTAAATCATGTAGTTACAGCTAATGCTAAAAGAAAAATAAAAGAATATCTAAAGAAATAAGAGGTTATTATCTAACCTCTTTTTTTAGATATTCTATATTTAAAAACTGAGATAGAATATTAGAGAACTCCTCTGGAGTCTCTTTTCTATCATTTGTAACATAATAGTAGTAAATATTAGCTATACCTCCAGCAATAAAGTGCTCTGCATAAGTATCATCTTTAATTATTAACTGAGCAAACTTCTCTGTTACTAAAGAATATAAATCGGATTCTATTAATATCTTAGTAAAATCTTTTCCTTCTATTAACAATTGTGCACTAATTCTGATATGATCTTCAGGACTATGGTTCTTATACTTTTCAATAAAATCATTAGTCCTCTTATCAATTATATCTTTTAAGA
>CAMYYH010000052.1 GCA_947303405.1 uncultured Mycoplasmatota bacterium | reverse complement strand
GCAAATTCAGTAGTAGATATATTCCGTCCTTTCTATGCTAGTGAAAAGAACGCTCCTTTAACTATTACCCATGTATTTGATCAAGAAGACGAAAGATTTGTGATAGAAAAAAACTTTAGTGGTAACTATAAAACTGACTCTTATATGGCTGTTGTAGGAACATTAGTAGAAGTAAAATCATTAAATGAAACGGACTTTAAACGATTGAGTCATGCAACACATGTAGGCAATAATCCTGTTAAAATGGTTTATTCGGTTCATACACGTGAAGATAAAGATACGGCCGATATTCAAATATGTAATTATGAAGTTTCCCCAGAACATGGTATAAGAATGACACAGTTTTTATCTGGGTGGTACTATGGAATACCATATTACATACAGAATCCTAAGTGTGGTGTAATTCCACACATAGTAGTAAATAAACATGGCGCTGGTATATTAAACGAAACAATAAATGGCACATTCGAATGTGAAGCGATAGATTTGCTGGCTGATATTGCTCATAACGCCGAAGCTACTCGTTCGAATAACGTGCAAGCTATTTCTTTTGGCTTCATTCCTTATGAGGAAAATAGAGAAGACACCTATGATCTTACAATTCCCCGTGGAAGAAGTAAAGGAATCTCTCTAGAATTAACTAAAAAAGAACAATAAAAAAGAACTTCAACTATGAAGTGATATGATAAAAGTAGACAAAGAGAAAAATGACTTTTCTCTTTTTAGTTTACAGGTTTTTTATCGATGTCTACCAAACAGGGTTCACATCATAAAATCGAATCATGGTTTTAATGGTTCCTTTTTATAAACTGTCTACTTTTACTTGACTAGTTCAACTAAAGTTCTTTTTTATAGACTTCTATATAAGCCAATCGCTTTACCAATAATTGTGCAATTCTTAACTATAATCGGCTCCATCGCGTCATTTTCGGGTTGTAATCTAATATGTCCATCTTCTTTATAGAAGCTTTTTAAAGTAACTTCGTTATCATCGGTTAAGGCTACAACGGTCTCTCCATTATTTGCACTTTTACATCTTTTAACTATAACGATATCTTTATCGTAAATACCCTTATTAATCATTGAATCTCCTTGACAAGCTAGAGCAAATACTTCATCTTTAGCAGGAACTAATGATGCTGGTAAAGTAAAATATTCGTTAGGGTTTTCAATCGCATCTATTGGATTACCACAAGCAACTGTACCAAGTAGAGGAACTTTAATAACGTCTTTTTTCTTATTATCATATTCATTTTCTACTAATAGTTCTATTGTTCTAAACTTAGAATTAGTCTTTTTAATACAACCAGCATCTTCTAGCTTTTTAATATGAGTATGTACTGTAGCAGGTGAAGATAAACCAATTGCTTGACCTATTTCTCTTGTAGCTGGCGGATAACCATGCTTAGAGATATATTTCTTTATATAATCTAAGACATCTTTTTGTCTTCTTGTTAATTCTTTTTTCTTTTTCATACAAGTTAACACCTCAAATAAATAATAACATAAGATACTTTGTTTGGCAAACAAAAGTTTAATTTTGAGATAATTAGTCAATAATACTTTTACTATAAAGATATTTATAATATAATATAGTAGAATAGAAGGTGTATATATGAACCCTGATTTATTACATTCGTTAAATAGTTTGAGGGTCTTAAGTGTTGATATGATTAACCAAGCTGGTACAGGTCATCCGGGTATTGCTTTAGGCGCAGCCCCTATATTATATGCTCTATATGCCAATAGCCTAAAAATAAATCCTAGGGATCCCAATTGGGTTAATAGAGACCGTTTTGTTATGTCAGCTGGTCACGGATCAGCCTTATTGTATGCTACATTGTTTATGGCTGGATTCGATATATCGATAGATGACTTAGTAAATTTTCGTCGTTTAGATTCTAAAACGCCAGGACATCCTGAATTAGGTACAACTCCGGGGGTCGAAATATCTACCGGTAGCTTGGGACAGGGTGTAGCTAACGCTGTTGGTATGGCTATTGCCGAAAAGTATCTTCGGACTATAGCTGCTGATTCTCTGCCTAAGCAAAAACTAATTGATTATTATACCTATGTCCTAGCTAGTGATGGTGATTTAATGGAAGGTGTAGCCGAAGAAGCAGCCTCAATTGCCGGTAACCTAGCCTTAGATCATTTAATAATACTCTATGATTCTAACGATGTAACTGTTGATGGTGAATTAAAACTATCTTCATCTGATGATATTATAAAAAAATATTTAGCCATGGGTTTTGAAGTAGACTATGTTAAAGAAGGTAATGAAGTCACAGAAATAAGTAAAGCTATAGAAAGAGCAAAGTATAATAAAAAACCTACTCTAATAGAGATAAAAACTACTATCGGTAGAGGTTCACTAAATGAAGGACGGAGTGTAGTCCATGGTAAACCACTATCTTATGATGATATTCAAAATATTAGAAAAAAATATAAAATAACTACTGGTCCAATGGAGATAACTGAAAATGCTGTTAAATATATGCGATATTCAATCGCTAATCGTATTAACAATGAATATACCAATTGGCAATCATTATATAAACAAGCTAAAATATCTAGTGGTGAAGACATCAAGAAGCTTATCCAATTCATTGAAACTAAGAGTATTGGTGCAGAAATTAATTCTGAAAATTTCCGTATTCAAAATGATTATAACGAAGAACTAAGAGAGTCTAACTCTAAAATGTTAAATATTTTAGCTGAAAGAACTAAATTCTTCTTAGGTGGAAGCGCGGATATATCTTCATCTACCCATACCAAATTGTATAAAGAGATAGAAATGAGTAAAAAATATCCTGCTGGTCGTAATATTTACTTTGGTGTAAGAGAACACGCCATGGGGGCAATACTAAACGGTATGAGTCTAAGTGGACTAAAAGTATTTGGTTCTTGTTTTTTAGCTTTTGCTGATTATCTAATGCCAGCCTTAAGAATGTCGTGTTTTATGCGATTACCAGTTACATACATCTTTACTCATGATTCTGTATCAATTGGTTCTGACGTTCCAACTCATCAACCAATCGAACAGTTAGCTAATATTAGAAATATTCCCAATCTAATAGATTTTCGCCCTTGCGATATCAATGAAGTAATAGGTGCTTGGGAATATATAACTCATAACTCCGTTCCAGCAGCTATCTTCTTATCTAAGGATGAGGCCCATATTCTAGCCGGTACTAATGGTAAAAATGTTGCTCTAGGAGCTTATATCTTACGTAGTGAAAAAACTAAACTAGATGCTATACTACTATCCACTGGTACTGAAGTAACTACTACTTATCTAATAAGTGAAGAACTAAGAGCTAAAGGTATAGATACTAGAGTAGTATCTATGCCATCTATGAACTTATTTAAAAAACAACCTAAAGAATATCAAGAAAAAGTATTACCAAAGAATGCTAAAATCATCTCTATAGAAGCAGGATCAACTATGTGTTGGAACTATTTTACTAAATATACAATAGGTATAAATGAATTTGGTTATAGCGGTTCTAAACAAGATGTCTTAGAAAAACTACATTTCTCATATGAAGATATCTTAAGTAAGGTAGAAGAATATATTAAGATAAAAGATAATAGTACGGTAGCACCTATTCCGGATTCAAAAAAGACCGAAGTATTAGAATAATTCTTGTCTAAAATCTATTTATAATATAAAATAATTACGAGAGGTGAGAAAATGTTATTAGATATTTTATATGTCTTACTTGGCTTAGTAATTGGTGCTGTAATTGGTTTCTTTGTTTCTCGTCATGTCTTTAAAAAACAACTAGAAGAGAATCCTCCTATAAATGAAAAAATGATTGAAGCAATGATGACCCAAATGGGAAGAAAGCCATCTCAAAAACAAGTAAAACAAGTAATGGCTCAAATGAATAAGTATAGATAAGATCGTCAAAGATCTTTTTTCTATTGTAAAAAATTATATTACACTATTGTCTTTTCGTTGACAAAAAGTGTTAGACAACGAAGTAGTAAAGAGTGTAATAAGTCTTGTTGACGGTACTGTTCTACCGCAAAAAGAAGGGGTAGTCTTAATAGACGAAATATGTTTCACTCTATCAGTAAGATCAGATGCCAACTCGGCAACAGTAACGGAACTTTGTGAGACCTTAAAAGCCATCCAAAACCAAAAAAATCAAGCACTAACTCTTCAAACAGGACAACCACAAGATATGTAAAAAAGGATGATGAAAATCATCTTTTTCCATGTTATAATAAAATAATAGAATAGAGAGGGTAAATATGAAGATATTAATTGGTAATAACAAAAAACTAAAATCATATTATCTACCAAATAATAACTATGAATATCATATTATTTATCGCTCTATAATAGATAACGAAGAAAAAGATTTAAAAATAAGTAAACAAGATGATAAATGGTATCTAACTAGTACTCTTAATTTTAGTCTCTATGAGAATAATCAAAGCTTAGATATGGCCCAAATAAGACCAAATCATAACTACACTCTTATAATAAATGATTGTAATGAAAAACTATTTTTATATTGTCAAACAACTACAAGAGTTAAATATAGAAATTATAAAATTGATACCAATAGCGTCAAAGTAGGTAAAAATTCTGACGATATAATTATTAATGATTCTTATGATAATATGTTTATTATCGAAAAAGTAAATAATAACTGGTATATAAGAAAATCTCGTTATAACCTTTATATAAATAATATAAGTGTTGATAATACTATTTTATCTCTTGGAGATGAAATCTTTTGTAACGGGTTAAGATTAGTATGGTATATAGATTATATAAGAGTAATAAGAAAACCTCATTTACAAGTATTATTACCGAAAATAGATACAATAAGTATAAAAAGTAATGTTCTTCCTAAAGAAACACTTAATAAGAGTGATTATGTCTTAGAACCATATACTCCTATTAATAGAGAAAGAATAGTAATAGATAATACCAAGGATAATTTAAACAATAAAGATATACCTTCTTTATTAATAATGGGAATATCCTTCCTCTTAGCTATTACATCTATCACATCTTTAATCGCATCTATAATCGATATAGCTAATAATAATAGTACTATTAAAGAAGAATTACCTATTATTATAATATCTATAGTACTTATTATTATATCCATTATATTTCCTTTAATTACTAAAAAATGGCAAAAGAAAAAACCTAATAATGAATATAAAGAAGAGTACTTAAACTATCTTAATAATAAAGAAGAAGAATTAAACAATCTTCTCCAAAAACAATCCCTAATTTTAAATAATAATAATCCTAGTAGCGATAAATGTCTTAATATCATTGATAACTCTGATGCTATAGGCACTAGATCTATAAAAGATTCTAACTTTCTAGAAGTTAGACTAGGAACAAGCGATATTAAAGCTTATATAGATATAGACACTCCCAATACTAGTCTTATTAAAGACAATGAAATAAAATATAAAATAAGTAATATATTAGACTCTAATATCATAAGAAGTGCTCCTTTAACAATATCTCTAACTACTAAGATTACATCTTTCTTAATTGATAATTCTTTTAAAACCTATTACATAGATATGCTTATTATTCAACTAATAACTCTATATAATAGTAATCAATTAAAACTAGTATTCATAGTTAATGAAAATAATAATAGAATATGGGATAAATACAAATACTTAGTTCATACTTTTAGTGAAGATATAAGATTATTTGCCTATATTAAAGAAGATAGAATAAAAATAAATGATTAGATATCTATAATACTAGAAAAGACTTAAATGAAGAATATTCAGATTACTATCTTATAATAACTGATGATTATGAATATATAAAGAATCTAAATATTATCGATTCAATAATGAATACAGATACTAACTATGGCTTTTCTATTTTAAATATTACTAATGCTAGAAAAGCTCCTAACTGTGTTAAAATAAACAAAGAAGAAGGTTTAATAAAAGACACAAATACTTCTTTTATTCCTGATTACATGGATGTAGATATATATCCATATATATTAAAGGTATCTAATAATAATATAGAAACTAATACTATA
>CAMYYH010000051.1 GCA_947303405.1 uncultured Mycoplasmatota bacterium | reverse complement strand
GTTAAGTGAGTATCGACACTCTTGGTATCTTTTAGAACACTATTAGTAGAAGATGTAGCATACTCTCTTAGAATAGCTCTATTATTACTATTATAGATAGTATTAACTTTATCCTTAGCAGCAGCTAGTAGTTTTATATTAAGATTTAATCCAATATAGATAGCAGCTTTTTTACCTTGATAGAACACTTTAACATTAGTTGTATTACTAGGTAGAATAATAGGATTATTAGCATTAATATTAGTTACACTAGTAGTCTTAGAATTATCAGCTACATAGTCTAGAGATGTACCTTGATAGTTGATAGAACCAAGTTTTTCCCAAGTACCATTTATTTCAGCATATAAGCTCATAGTACCAGTTGCATCATTATTATTTTCACTTAGATAGTAATTTGTATCAGATAGTACATAATCATAACTAGTAATAACTGGAACTACCGAAGTAATATTATAATCATTCCTAGTTAAGTTATTTTCATTATTTATCGTATTATATGTAGAATCTAAAACTAGTTTACTAGTAGATACTTCTAATGAATAGGCATTGGCTCCTTCATTAGTTAGATTCCAGTTATTGAAAGCTTTCACTTGTGCTGAGCCATTAATCTTATTGATTTCTGCTGAAGTTGGTTCAACAAGTATAGAAAAATCTATGTCTTGATTATTATTTAATCTATTAATAGCTCCTAATCCTTCTTCATCGTTATCGTAAGTTATGTTGATATTGTTATTATATCCAGCTGGATAAGTCGGAGTAAATGTTCCATCTGATACATAAGTAGCATCCCATTCAACAGTCTCCACTACATCATCAATTTTGTCTACACCATCAACAATGATATCTAGTGAAAAGTGAGTGTTTATTACACCTCCAGTATCTGGATATTTTACGATATATATCCTAGAAAAGTCAGAAGTGGTAGGTACTTCATTACTTATAAACGAGTATGTTGAGTAGTTAAAATCATTCCCGGGTTCAGCATAATCTTCATTTTCCAAATAAACAGTCATATCTCCAGTCATAAATGTACTGCCATCAGAGAAAGCAACTATTTCTCCGCCCGTATCATCTATAATAAAGGAATTTTTTGTGTCTGGATCCATATTAAATGGTTGAGTAGCGTTAATTGAACCTTCAACACTATATGCAACATAAAAGTAATTGCCACCGTTATCTGGATTTGTTCCCCAGTCACTATTCCACTGAGAAAAAGTTTTAGTCTCTGATTTAACTATATTGTCTATTGATAGATAACCATTGATAGACACATGAACGTCTGATGGAGTATCCTCACTAAATTCTCCGGCTTCATCTGCATTGTGAATCCAGGTGTAAGGAACAAATGATTCGGCAGTGTCTTGAGAATCATATACAAAAGATGGTATTACACTGAATGTCACTTTAAAGGTCGCCTCAAAGTCATTGGCAGCCGGGATTGTTTTGGTATTAAATATTTCAACATCATTATATTGTTCTGATATTCGCCAACCAAAATCTTGATTGGTTACTTTACTTTCATGAACTACATCATTGAAGTAAATATAAGCCACTTCTACAATACTTCTGGGATATATTTCATATTTAAGAATAATACGATTGTTATTGGCGTCTACTACCCAGTCATATTCAGATATCTCATCACGCATATAGAATGGGAAATTACTACTTTCTTTTTTAAGCATTAGTAGCATTCCTTCGTTTTCAGTTTCGTTTTCGAAATCGCTAGTAGCGGTTCCACCCTCGTAGGAAATGTGCATTTGATAGGTTATCTCATTATCCTCAATAATGTTAGTAGTAGCATTTACTGTGGCATGAGTACCATTTATTTCAACATTGTCATTGTCACTTAAGTCTAACCACGAACCTTCTAATGTCCACTCTCCTAGGTTTGCGGTGGATATAGATGAAGAATAAACCTTCTTATTTAAAGATTCATTGTCGACCTTGCTATTTGTTAGTTTTATAACTACAATACTAAGTATTAATAGTATTATTGCCCCACTGTATATTAGCTTTCCTTTATTCTTCATAAGACACCAACCTATTCTTTTTTAATTATAGCATTTTGATAGTTGCAAAGCAACAAAAAAGAAGCTAATTATCTAGCTTCTTCTTGAGCTCTAGTCTCTCTTATTACAGTTATTTTTATAGTGCCTGGATATTGCATTTCTTTTTCGATTCTTTCACGCATATCACGTGCAATTTTATAACTTTCAGCATCGTCAACTTCGTCTGGTTTAACTATAACTCTAATCTCGCGACCAGCCTGCATTGCAAAGGTTTTATCAACACCCTCGAATGAATTTCCAATCTCTTCTAATTGTTCTAATCTCTTGATGTAGTTTTCTAGCGAATCATTACGAGCGCCTGGACGAGCAGCTGATAATGTATCAGCAACTTGAACTAGTACAGATATTATACTAGTTGCCTCTTCATCACCATGATGAGAAGCAATCGAGTTTATTACTACTTTATCTTCTTTGAATTTTTTAGCCATTTCAATACCAAGTTCTACATGGCTTCCTTCTACTTCAAAGTCGATAGCTTTACCAATATCATGCAACAAACCGGCTCTTTTAGCGAGAGTAACGTTCTCTCCTAGCTCAGCTGCCATTAAACCACTTATGTAGGCAACTTCTTTAGAATGCTGTAAAGCATTTTGACCATAACTTGTACGGAAATTTAGTTTTCCAACTAGGTTAACTAGCTTAGGATCTACTTTCGTTAATCCTAATTCTACACAAGTATCATTACCCATTTCTGTAATCTTTTCATTAATGTCATTACATGTTTTTTCGTATACTTCTTCGATACGAGCAGGATGAATACGACCATCTTTTATAAGGGTCTCGATTGTTTGTTTAGCAATTTCTCTTCTTAATGGGTCAAAACTTGAGATGACAATAGCTTCAGGAGTGTCATCAATTATTAAGTCTACTCCTGTTACTGATTCTATTGTTCTTATGTTTCTTCCTTCACGACCAATTAAACGGCCTTTCATCTCATCATTAGGTAAGGAGATTGTACTAACAGTTTGTTCATTGGCAACATCGTTAGCATATCTTTGCATACTTTGAACAATTAAACTTTTAGCAGTTTCATTAGCAGTAAGCTTTGCTTCTGCTTCTCTCTCCTTAATATATTCAGCTATTTCACGAGACATACTGTCTTCTACCCTTTGCATTATCATGTCATGGGCTTTTTCTTTAGAAAATTTAGCTATAGTTTCTAGCTGTTCCATTTCACTTTTTAGTAGTTCTTCCATCTTAGCTTCTTTTTCTTGTATTTCTTTTTGTTTTTTAAGTAAATTATTATCTTTTTGATCTAATAAAGCATCTCTGTTGGTAAGCATTTCTTCTCTTTTATCAAGATTTTTCTCTCTGGTTAGTAGTCTATCTTCAGATTCTTTTACTTCTTTTTTCTTTTCTTTTATTTCTTTGTCAGTTTCTTGTTTTAGTTTGTAAGATTCTTCTTTTAATTCTGCCAAAGCATCTCTTTTGTGTTTTTCAGCTTCTTTTTTAGCTTGTTCAATCATTTTATTAGCTTTATTTTCAGTATTTTTATTTTTTATACCATTTATTACTAATATAATAATAACTCCCAAAACAATTCCTACAAGAAGTGCTAAAATGGTTAATAAATTAAATTCCATTTTATACCTCCGTTTTTATAGAAAATTTTGCCAATTAATCATCTATAATCAATATTATAAAGAAGTTTCGTCTATTTTTCAACAAGTAAATTAGAGAGAAGTGTTGTTATTATTATTTTTTTATATATATTGTCATTATTATAAGTAAAGATATTATCATAATAGTTGTTAGTATTATTAATGATATATTAAAGAGCTTTGATTCTTCTTGAGGAGAAGCTTCTACTTTAGAGTTTATTATTTCTTCTTGTTTAATTTCTTTTTTAATAGGTTTTTCTGGAAGTGAAGATTGTTTTGTAGATACTGGGGATTCCTTTTTACTTTGATTATTAAGTTTATCAAAGTCAATCTCTGGTAATTGAGAGAAATCTACATCGTGGTAATCTTCTATATCGATTGTCTCTATTATTTGAGTGTTTTCATCTATGCTAGAGTCCTCAATACTATATAAGGCTAAATCATCAATACCTTTATAATCATCTAAGAATGATAATGATTGATATAATTCATCTACTTTATTAGATAGTTTTTTATTAGTTAGCTTATCGTAATGGTCTATTTCTTTTAAGACATTATCAATAGTCATAATGATGTTTTCTAGTTTTATAAGAATAGTATTATTATTAATAATTTTTAGCAGTTCTTTGGCCTTCTTACTACTAGCGATAGATAAAGAGTTGTATATAGTATTTAAGTTTTCTTTTATAGCAATCTGCGATTTTTCTAATTCTTTTTTTAAGCTTATTAAGGCTTTTTTATTAATTCTTATGGAAGACATAGAATCACCTAGTTTTCCTGACTATTCTTTATATCGTTTAAAGAATTTGCATTTTCTATTATTAAGTCATTTAATTCATTAATCGCACTAGTTAGTTTTTCTTGTAATATATATACATTTAGTTGGTCATTAGATATCAATTGGGAATCTAGTTTATCTTTTACTTTTTCTAAGTTACTACTAATATCGCTTAGTTTTTTTAAAGATTTAGTTATATCTTTCATATTAGATTCCTACTTTCTATAGTTATTATGGTGTTTATATTCTATATAACCATTAGCTAACATGTATATATCTTTTATTGCACTTTTATTATTTATGTTTTCTTCTTTAAATAGTATTTTTAAAGTCCATTTTAACTCCTTAGTATAGATATGTTGAATAGAATCATCTTTATAATGAATATCTCCATCTTTACTATCGTAATAGATATCTTCATCAGTGTTTAAATATAAACGACCATTCTCTTTATATTTCTCGTAGTATGTGTCTATCTTTTTTAGGTATTTTTTATAGTTATTAATCCCCTCTTTAGAATATGTACTAGTAACCAGGTTTGGATAAGCCGTTAACCATAATTCTTCGTAATCTTCACTAGTTGGGTAATCAGTAAATACTCGATACTTTTTTCTATCTATGTAGGCGGTTATTTGTATTTGACCTAATTCTTGCTTTTTAGTTAAATAAGAAGTACTCTTATCATCCTTTTTATCATGACAATATTTTATTAAAAAATTAGTATTATCATCTTGTTTAAGCCATTTAAGAAACTTCTTTTTATCTTTTTCTAAAATAGAGAAAGGATCTTCTTGAAGATTATCTATTAAGATGTAATCTTTAGGTAGTTTATTCTTCTCCATTATTTCTTCGGCAATAGTTAAGGAAGGATTAAGGATGTTAGTAAGTTTTTCTTTTATATTAGGTATTTTAACATTTAAACTATTAGACTCTAATAGTTTTATATAATTTTTCTTTGTTGAAGATAGCTGCTTTTTATAAGATAGCCATTCTTTTTTGCTAATAGCCTCTTCTAGATATTTTTTATACATATCTTTTATTTCTTTATCTAATAATTCTTCTTTAGTAGTTATTATATCTTTAGTACAGGGAATTATATCTAAAGTTAAAGATAAACTATTATCTTCTACATGTTCGTTGTATATTTCTGATATTTTAGCAAACCAATCATTATATACGTGTTGTATATTTTTTATTCTTTGATAGTATTTATCCCAAGATTTTATTATATCTTTATTGGGATTAGACGAAGTATCAAGTCTAACATCTAGGATAAGATTTATCTCGTTTAGAGAATTAATAAAAGTAGAATAATTATCTTTTAAAGATAGTAAGATATCTTTGAGAGAAGTATTTCTTTCTAGCACATTATCACTCTTCCTTCATAAGGGTAGTATTTATGGAATTTATTAATTCTTGAGCATTATCTTTATTAGCTTCCAACGATTTTAATAGTTCGTCTATTAATAAAAGGGAATCTTCTAGATGAGGGTTGTACTCACTTAATAATTCTATAGCTTTTGCAAGTATTTCTCCTTGAGGGGATGAAGATAACATAGATAGATCTTTTTGAATGGCATTTAAAGAAGATATCATAGTATCTCTTTTACTAGTTATTTCTTTTATAGCGATATCCATTGGCGTAGTATCTATAGTAAAATCATAAGTATCTTTCATACAAGTCCCTCCTATTATCGATATTATAGCATATTTTATAGTAATTAAAAAACACTCTAATTGATGTGAACCCCAATTAGGAGACATTACTTAAAAACACATATTAAAAATCAA
>CAMYYH010000050.1 GCA_947303405.1 uncultured Mycoplasmatota bacterium | reverse complement strand
CTTGGCTTAATATTACTTCATCCTTTTTAGCCATTTCTAAGATAGATAAAAAAGTAACGATAATATTCTCTTTATTAAAGGTATCAAATAGATCAAAAAATTCTACTTTCTTTTTTTTCTCTAATACACTTCTAATATGAGCTATTCTATCTTCTATACTTATTTCTTTTTTAGTTATCTTTGTATTTAATGGTTTATCTAGTTTCTTTCTTTTTAAGTAAGCTAGATAAGCTTCATACAAATCATCTAAATCAAAGATTCCTTTAGGTAGCTTTTTAATATCAGCATATTCTTTTAAACTTTCAGGTATTTTTGTATAAACTTCGCTTCTTTTTTCTTCTAATTCAGAGAGACTCTTAGTTACTTCTTTGTATTTTTCATACTCTATTAGTTTTTGTCTTAAATCTTCTTCAGAGTTGATATTGTATTCTTCTTCAGTATCTTCTTGTTCTTTTTTATTAATTAGCAGTTTACTCTTTAAGTGAACTAGCTCAGAAGCCATTACTAAGTATTCAGAAGCAATGTCGATATTCTTATTTTTTAAAGAGTGAATAAAATCTAAATACTGTTCAATAATAGTACTTATATTAATTTCATAGATATCTACTTTGGATTCTTTTACTAAGTGTAAAAGAAGGTCCAAAGGTCCTTCAAAATCATTTATACAAAAATTGTATGCCATAGTAGCACTCCCTAACTACATGTATAACCTAAAGCTTTCATTTCATATGATACAACAGTACTCTCTTTATGATAATTAAAATATTTATAGATTGCTAAATTATATAATTCAACGTCATTAATTTTACTTAAATCGATTTGGATTTTGATAGCAAATTCATTACTAGCTTCAATTACATTATAATCAATAGCGTCTATGGTTGAAAATCTATTAGCTTCATCTTTATATTTCATTAGATCTGCAGCATAATTAACATTTGAAGTATTCTCACTAATAGTATCTTCTATTTTTTCTAGGTAACTACCTATAAAATAGTAATCAATTGTATTGTTGTTATAGGTACATGTTAATATCTTATAGTCTTCTTGACTTTTCTTTAAGTTAACTGATGGATAATCACTTTTACTCTTTCTAGTTATTTTAAACTTATTAGCTTTATTATAGCTGTCATTTGATATAGTTACTGAAAAATCTTTTGATTGTTTAGAACCGATATCTTCATAGGAATATACTAATACACTACTTAGGTATGTATCGTTTTTATATAAGTCTATATAAAACTTCGTACTATCATTAAAGGAGAAAGTATTATCACTGTTATTTAACACATAGAATTTTAATGATTTATCTCCTGATAAATTATCTTTTACAAAGTTTCCCAGTTGTAACTCTCCTATAGTAGCATTAGATATAGAACCATTTAAATCAAATAGTTTTGCTTCTTCCTTATGGGCTTCCTTAGCCTCTTCTTTAGGATTTTCTTCTGTGACCTCATTATTATTATTTTTTAAGGTACTAGTAGAAACAAGACCTGGTAAAAACTTTCCTATGTAATCAGTTATCTCTGGTAAAAAGAAGATAGCCGCTAATATTACAACAAAAAATAACAATACACCTAATGGATGCCCACCTTTATCCTCTTTCATCTGATATATAACTTGTTCCTTAATTTTAGGATTATTGTTATTTGCTGGTTGTGAATTCTGAGGAACCTCAGGTGTTGGTTCAGTTTGTACAGGTTGAGCAGTAGTTTCGGCAGTCGCTGGTGATACAGCTTCAGGTGTTAGAATTTGATTATTAGCAACTACTGGTTGTTCTACATTATTTACTTCTTGATTTGGAGATTGATTATTCTCTTGATTCATAATATATCCCTTCATTCTTCTATATAATTATAGCAAAAACAAGGACAATTTAAAAGAAATCTAATAAGATTTCTTGAGTTTTTTCGTCATAGCAAGTATTATACCAAGAATAATGTAAATAATTGATATGATAATTGATATATGCAATAAGCTATTAATTATGTGTTTAATAATATCGCTAACTAACTTACTATATATAAAGATATTCTTGATATCTATATTAGCTTTAAAGTAATGGTTACAAAATAATATAATAAATGCTGAAGTATATAATACTATTGCAAAGTTATTTCTTTTTAACACAAAAGTATTTAGTACTATTAGAAGAACTAAAGCTACTGATAGGACTATAATCAGTTTATTACTTAAACTAATAATCTTAGTAACAATACTTGCTCCTTTTTCAGCATATCCCATTAGCTTTATTTCATCTTGATATACTTCACACATAGTTTGAATAAACTTATCTATTTCTTTTTGGTCGATTACTTTAAAATTCTGATTCCTTACATATTCATTAATATTATTATTTAATCTACTTTGAAGATTAATAATATCTATATTAAGAGTTTTACCTTTATAGATGTTTTCTATATATTTATTAGTTTCATATCTTACTTCGCCAATAGTAAAAGTGTCATCTAGAATGGAATCTTCAAAACCGGATTGATTTGTATAGTAAGACATTTCAACTTTTATGTCATCATATAAATCTTGGTAGTAATTATTCTTTTCCAATGTATTCCTTATATAACTAGTATTAAATATAGTAAACTTAGTTATTAGTAGAGTAGTTAAGATGAATAATAAAATAGATTCGACAAATAAGATTAGATAGCTAATGATACTTTTAATACTATTCTTCATTAGGATCACCTACCAAGCTAGCATAAACTACATATCTTTTACTCTTATAACCTAATGTATCTACTGGATAACAAGTATAGACCATGAGTATTTCTTTTTTATCATTTATTTCTAATTTTTCATTTAAAGCCTTGGCTTCAATTATTTCATATTCATCGATTCGATAATTATATGTACCATAAACGGCTTTGATTTTTATTATATCCCCTATTTTAGCTTGAGGAAGACGGCCAAAGTCACGGCTACTATTATGCCCGGCAATTAGGATGGTTCCTCCTTCGCCAGGGAAATAGCTGCCTGCATGATGACCTACTCCATACTTAAGCAAGTCTAGGGTATCACCATGATAGACATTAGCTTCTATGTTGGCTGAAGGGATTTCTATTTTTGCCCATATATCTCCGAAGTTAGGATAACTTACTAACCTCTTAGTTACTTTATTTATTTGGATTTTTTTATCTTGGTTAGAACCAATGTTTTCTATAATAGCAAAGTTATTAACAAGATTTATAGCCTTATTAATCTTATTTTTACCTAGTGTAAGTGTAAGAAATACTAAAAATGCAGTAAAGAAAAAAGCAATTGCTAATTGCTTAACAATTACTTTCGATTTTCTAATTATTATATTAGGCATTAGCTCTTATTTTTCTTACTGCTATAGCTATACCTAGTACTGAAACCAATCCAGCAATTGCAACAGTCAAATTATCATTTGTTTGAGCAATATCTCCATTTACTGGATTAATAGGAGTTGAATAGAATACATCATTACTTCCAGGAACGTATACTACTAATTTACCTTTATTAATAGTAACTTTTACAGATGTATTGCTAGAAACATCAGCACATAAAGCAATTATCTTATCCTTGTCTGCTCTAGACAAATCATAGAAACTACCTTTTCCACTTGCTTGTAGAATGTTCTTAGCTTCATCAATCTTTCCTGAAATATAGTCTGCATCACTACTAGATACTTCATATTGATCTAAGTATCTTTTAATTAACACCTTTTGAGAATCGGTTGCTTTAAATGTAGATCCATTAATTGTATAGCTCTTTGTTAATTTGGCTTCTAGTTCACTTTCAGTCATAGCACTTACACTAACAACTCCTATGAATAAAGCTACTAGAAAAAACATAATCTTCTTCATACATTTTCCTCCCTTACACACCTCGATTATACTATTATTATCATAAATATGCAACACTTATTTGCCCATTTTCATAATATTGGCACGTTTTTTTACGCAAAAGAACTTTTTAGTTTTCATCAATAGTATAAGGATTATCTATCGTTCCAAGTCCGTCAACTGATAATGATGAATTAATATTGATTACTGGTCGTACATGGTGATTATCTGTAGTTGTAGTTCTAAGTAGACTTCCTCCCCCATTTACATAGAATACGTAGGCGTTATAGCCATAGTATTCAGCAGGTGTCATAGTAAAGTAATCGAAGGCTTGGTATAAGTAATAAGCAGTATTATTAACGTTATCAACTCCTCCGGCCATTGCTACTTCATCGGCTGTAAGCAAACCAACTTTTTGTGTAATTGTTCCACCAAAGTCTTCGGTTGTATTGTTACATATTGGCGTTGGCGTTTTAGCACTAATTAACCTATTATATCCAGCAAAGTAACGATGATAGTTCTCATTGATATTAAAGCTATCATTGCAAAAATCATTATCCTGAACTTTTTTATCGTAGCCTTTAGCTTCGATATTGTTTTTGTACCACTCTAGTAAGAATTTATTTATTTGGTTATCTACTAGGTTATTATTATAAATATATTTTATTCCTGTATAATCCATGGCATTTTTATATGTCGAATATTGACTAGTTCCCGCACTAGTATCCAATACTAATTTTACACTTTGATTAGTATTAATACCAACTATACGCCACATTTTATTAGCAAATGTAACATAGTTATTTGTTACAGCTCCCCGGAAGAAATAATAGTCATTATTGTCTATTAATACTTTATATAAGCCTCCGGCTACTGCTGCTTCTCCATAGTTTAACTCACTACCATCTATCACTTCATTATTGAGTAATATAGATTCGGCAAATGTTGGTTTTGTTTGAGTGCTCATATCAATTAATTCGAACTGAGCTCTAAATGTATCTTCAGGACTAATACTATTTACTTGTTTTTCATCAAACCATAATCTTATATTAGTTCTAATAGTCTCTTTAGATTTAATAGTAATAGTTCCTAATGTTTTACTTATTTTAACTAATTGGTTATTAGTTTTAGCATTTCTTAGACTATTATAAGTAATAATACCACTCTCTAAATTACCAGATGCAGTTAAAGTTAATGCTTTTAAATCTATAGTATTATCATCTAAGATATTTAATCTTATTTGGAGATTTTTTTCTTCCGAACATATATTAGTAACTGTAATAGTGTAAGGAGATGTTTCGTTTCCATCTTCATTTAGTATTGGTTTTATGTTACTTAATGATATAGTGTCATTATTGCTTGAATAGTACATTTTAAAACAGTTTAATACTTTTGATGTATCAACAGGATTGCTATCTTTAAGTGTTTTCCACAAACCATATCCAGTAGAAATACTTAGGGTGAAGAAAAATAATATGGTGATTATTATTAAAGCTCTTTTATATTTCTTCTTCATTTTCACACCTTCTTTCCTACCTTCTAGAATAACTATATAATATCTTTATTGGGAAGTCAACGATTCGTAAATATTCTGAGGTTTTATTTTTCTCACTTAACATTTTTAACGTTTTATTTACAGCAATTTAAAACCCAAGTTTACGCTTGGGTCAAGGCGACAACCGTTTAATTATCCTTGAATGCTGACTCCGCCCATGCCGTCATATTTGCTAGCAACACTACTATTGAATAGTAAAACATTGCCATATCCGGCTGCTGATAAAGTGTATTTTTTACTTTGAGCTAAAGTAACATTTGATGTAGCATGTTGATACGAAGCATAAATAGTACCACTACCTGTGTATGTAAAGGTAATATCCGATTCTAAATCTTGATATACTGGCAATTTAACAGATATACCAAAGCCATTTGAGAAGTCTTTTCTACTATAGCTAGATGAAGAATAAGTAACACCATTAATGGTATAGTATTCTCTAAATAACGGAGTTCCTACTATTTGAGGTCCTAGGAATCTTATACCAAATACGTCATAACTTCTAGCAGCTGGATCTATTATCCTGTTAAGATTTGCTACGATGAAGTTACCATTTCTAGTTATCCTTAATTCTTTGAAACTAGTTTGGTAATATGATCCCCTATTGTTTAAAGGATTGTCTTCTAGGGTTACTACTTCTATGTCCTCTAAATTAGAATTACTTATTATATTATATTCTTCGCTAGTCATGAAGTTTAAAAAGTTCTCTGAATAATAGTTTCCTAATTCGCTGTATAAATCACATGGTATTTCGACATTTTCATGATTGGTTATCGTACATTCTTCAGCTCTAACATTACTTATAATAAATGCAAAAGCGACCATTAGAAACAATAGTCTTTTCATGATACACCTCCTTTCGTTGTGAGGATAGTATCACGAAAATATAATAAGAGAACTCTATGAATACTGGAGTTCTCTTATTTTAGTTTATCAGATAAATAATTTAGGCATTCTGCTAATTCATTAATAGATGTTTTATTATCTAAATCACATTTAGATTTAGTCTTAATATTCAGTTCTTTTTCTATATATTTGCCATTGCTAGTCATTTTTTTATAATAAATGTTATTGTTATTTATCTTTTTATTTAGATATTCATTGTTATTGTCGTTTTCTTTTATTACAGTTAACTTATTAGTATTATAGGTAATGGTTATATTATTTTTACTTAATATGCACTCTCCATCCACATAATTAAATCCTTCTTTTTTTAAAAATATATTAATAGTACTATTTGTATTATTAATTATTTCTTCTTTATCTTCTTTTTTATTATTTAAATAAAGAGGAATGGTAATCTCATCTTT
>CAMYYH010000049.1 GCA_947303405.1 uncultured Mycoplasmatota bacterium | reverse complement strand
CGGATAATGTATTAGCTTCTAGCGGATCTACTTCTAATAATGGTAAAGTAGCAGCTTCTTATAGAGGATTTGAGACAAACTCTATATTTGACTGGATAGATGGTATGGCTGAGGTTAATGGAGTGTATAAAGTATGCTACGATCCTAGTAGATACTCTTCTACTGACCTAAGCGGATACGAGGACGTAGATATAGGCTTCCCAGCCGTTACAAGTGGATATATAAAAGACTTGGGATTTGATATAAATAATCCATTTTGTAGGAGGCCAGTAGAGCTAGGCGGAGGATCTAGTACTTATGTTACTGATTACTGCTGGAATAATCCTAGCGGTACATTTGGCTGCCGTGTTGGGGGTTATCCTCATACTGGGGCTCTTGCTGGTTTGTTTTACTTCAATGAGCTTACTGGCTTCGGTCATACGGCTTGGTATTGTGGGGCTCGTGTCCTTTTATATAACCTTTAGAAAGGGTTTAAGGGAAAAGCTTTTCCCTTAATAAATAAAACTGGGATTTATCAAGCAGAGTTGCCTTTTTACTTCGTTTTTTTGGCTGCCGTGTTGGGGGTAATCCTAATAATGGGGCTAATGATGGTTTGTTTTACTTCAATGAGAATAATGGCTTCGGTAATACGAATTGGAATTGTGGGGCTCGTGTACTTTATTAGATAAAATATTTTTATCGCTTGATATCTTCCATCTCGTATGGGAAAAATTTAGCCGCATAAAGGTATACTTTAGTAAATAATTGAAAAAGTATTAGGTGTAATAAAGGATATGAAAAGAGTAGGAAATCTATATAAAAAGATAATAGATGAGGATAATATAAGATTAGCTATTAAAAATGCAGCGAAAGGTAAAACTAATAGGAAAGTAGTTAATAAAGTAAGAAATAATATTGAGTATTATGTTAAAGATATAAAAAAGATTTTACTTAGTGGTAATTATGAGCCTAGGCCATATATCCAAAAACATATATTTGATGGAGCAAGGCATAAAGAAAGGACTATAAACAAGCCAGCTTTTTATCCAGATCAAGTAATACATTGGTGCTTATTACAAGTTATTGAGCCTATTATTATGAGAGGAGCTTATAAGTGGACTTGTGCTAGTATAAAAGATAGAGGGCTTTTATATTGTCAAAAATATGTGGAGAAAGCTATAAGAAAAAAATATAAATACTATGTAAAATTAGATATTAAAAAATTTTATCCAAGTATAGATAAAACTATACTAAAAAATAAGTTTAGAAAAATAATAAAGGATAATGATACATTAAAGCTACTAGATATTATAGTAGATAGCTATAAAGATAGAGGGGTACCAATAGGTAATTATACCTCTCAATTTTTTGCTAATTATTATTTACAAGACTTTGACCACTTTATTAAGGAAAAGCTAAATATAAGGCATTATGTAAGATATATGGACGATTTACTATTATTTGGAAATAATAAAAGAAAACTTAGGAGACAAATAGTAGAGATAACTAATTTTTTAAAAGATATAAAATTAGAAATAAAAGAAGATCGTACGTTAGCTAAAATAACTGATAAGCCTTTTACGTATTGCGGTAGAAAGTTTTATAAAGATCATACTACGATTAAATCTAGTACTTTTTTAAGGATTAGGAGAAGATTAATAAGGGTTTATAAAAAAAGATACATATCTTTAAATGACGCTAGAGCTATTATATCTTATTATGGTATCTTAAAGCATACTAATAGCTTTAATTTTACAATTAAATACGTATTTAGTATAGGATTAAAAAAATGTAAGGAGGTTATAAGAAATGAAAGCAGAAAGCAATATCAAGCCATCTAATAAAATGGTTATAGAAGAGATTAATGGACGTACAATAGTAGGCCTATATGATCTAGATAATATTATTGAAGAGACAAGAGACGAGGAGACAATATATAAATATAATTATTATGAGATTATTATAGAAGATAGAGAGATTAGCGACGAGGACTATCCAAGATTAATAGAGGCTGCTAGAGTTACTGAGTATATTAAATTAGCTAAAGAAATAAGAGAAAAGAGAGATAAATTACTAGCCGATACTGATTGGACTATGATGGCAGATGTTAATATGGAAGTAGAAAAAAGAGAAAAGTACGTTAATTATAGACAAGAGCTAAGAGACATTACGAAACAAGAGGACTTTCCTTATAACGTAACTTTTCCAGTTTTGGAGGTATAATATGGAAACTGGTATAATTTTAAATCAAGCTGATATTAAGAAAATAATAGCTAAATATTATAACGTAGATGAAAAACAAATAATATCTAGTAAATATAGCTTTATAATTACTGGGGTAAAAAATGAAGATAAAGAGGAGTAGATATGGAGTTAATAGGGATAATAATAACTGGGATTATATCGCTTATTAATACTTTACTCCAAAACAAGAGTAAAGAAAAAATAGATTCCTTAAAAATCCAAAACGAGGACGCTAATAATGAGATTAACGAGAAGATTGATAAAAATCAAAAGGATCTGCTTAACTTAATTAATAAAAATCAATTAAGCAGCGATAGAAGATACTTAGTAGACTTTATGAGTAGAGTAGAAGCTGGAGAAGTTATTAGCGATGAGCAAATGCGTAACGCTTTTGAAGTTAAAAGAGAATATAACAACTTAGGGCGGGGATAGTTACGTAGATACTAAATGGGATAAGCTTTTAGAGAAAGATATCTTAAAAATGTGTTAGGAGGGATATAAAATGAGTATAGACTATATAATAAGTTTAGCTACGATAGTAGTTACTTTAATAATGGGAGTAATAGCTAAAAAGGCTCCTAAATACTCTAACTATTTAATCCCAGTACAAAACTTACTTATAGGAGTAGTAGTAGCGATAGCAGATTATATTATAACTAAAGATTTTAATATGGCTATAGCTGCTAGCGGATTAATAGCTGGAGGTACCTACGATATAGTTAATAACTTAAATAAGTTAAGTAAAAGTAATTAGAGACTAATTACTTATCTTAAATATAAAAAGGGCTTAGATTTTATCCTAAGGATAATCTAGGCTCTTTATTTTTAGTCTTTAAGGAGGTAAAAATTATGGCTAAAAAACTACCTAGATTAATCGAGGAGATTATTAGTAAAGATTTACCATCTAGAGCAGATGAGAAAGTCTTAGAAAGTGAGGAGGGATAATATGGATAAAATTTATTATAGTCAAGCGGATAAGAGATGGGCTAATCACCCTTACCCAAGTAACTTACACCCTAAAGCTACAATTAAGAGCGGAGGCTGCGGACCTACTTCGGCAGCTATGATAGTATCTACTTTAAGAGATACTATATATCCTAATCAAATGGGAGATCTATTTAGGTCAAACGGATTAAGAGCAGCTACTGGTACTAGCCCAAATGCTTTTACTTGGATAGCTAATAAATTTAATTTACAAGTAAAAAGGTCAGTCTATATTAATGACGCCGTAGAGTGCCTAAAAAGAGGCGGTATAGTGGTAGCATATTGTAAAGCTGGAGGATTATTTAGTACTGGAGGCCATATTATAGTATTAGCAGATATTACTGGAGTATTAAAAAATACATTAGTAGTATATGATCCTTATCTATATGCTGGTAAGTTTAATAGTGGTATTAGAAAAAAATGCGTAAGCGTTAAAGGTACTAAGTGCTATGTAAGCGTAGCTAATTTTAAAAGATACTGCGATTATACTCTTTATCTATATGAGCCTACAAGTAAGTACAAAGTAGGCCAATATGTAGAGGTAAATATGGACGTACTAAATACTGGCTCTTATGCTGATGAAAATATGCTAGTAGAGTATGTTAGAAAAAATGGAAAGCCAAGAGAGCAGTTTTGGGTACACGCTAGCTTAGTTAAAAATAATAAGCTAATAGCTAGAGCCCAAATATGTTATACTCAAGGTCATCGTTATATCGTACAAGTTTTTGATAAGCAGTTTTGGGTAGACGAGGACGATATAACTAAAGTCTTATAGTTAATAGCTTGCTTTACAAGTTATTATATACTTTTCAAGTAAGGCCTTAGTATAATAGCTGAGGCCTTTACCATCTTAAAAAATTATCTACTTATTATCTACTTAGTTTGAGAACGTTTGAAAACGTTTAAAAACGAAATAGGATAAAAGTAGCTAAAAATAAGGATTTTAAGAACGATAAAAAACGCCTAAAAACGATATTTTAGTCTCATGGGTTCGAGCCCCATAGGGACCACCATACTATTAAAGTATTGAAAAGAGTAGCTTTTAGAGATTTTTTAAGAGCTGCTTTTTTCGTTATTATCTACTTTTTATCTACTTAGAAAAAAATAGAGCCGTAATTTTTTTACGGCTCTTTTTTTTATGCTTATAAGTTATCAAAGATACTAACTACTCTCTTTTGATTAACTGGGAGAGAGTGTAGATATATTTGAGTAATACTAATATCATAATGGCCCATTAGCTCTTGTACGCTTCTTAAATCTGCTCCGTTAAGTAAAAGAGTAGAGGCGTAAGTATGGCGTAAAGTATGCAGCTTTTTATAAGGTATCTCGTTATCTAGTAAGATTTTACGCCATTGGTTATATAGTATTTTAGAGTTTACTGGATCATCTCCTCCAAAAACATAAGGACCTTTAATATTTTTATTTTTTAACTCTTTTAATTTTTTAATCAATACTTTAGGGATAAAGATATCTCTTATAGACTTTTGGCTCTTAGGATTAAGAGTTAAAGTTTGCATATCTTTAGCTCCATCTCTAGTAAAAACTGCTACACGTTTAACACTTTCGCAGACGTGGATATATCCCTCATCTAAATTAACGTTATCCCACTTAAGAGCACAAAGCTCGCCCTCACGCATACCAGTATATACTGCGGTATATATTAAGTACTCAAAAGGATTATCTTTAAAAGCTATTAATATCTGCTGGATCTCATCTTGGGAGAATATTTGAGGAGTATTATCTTTAGGCTTCTTAGTAGTATCTTTAGGTATTATAATCTTATGGCAAGGATTTTTAGAAGCGTATCCCTCATTAATAGCGAACTCATAAAAGTTATGGAGTATCTTATTAATGTATTTTATTTTAGTAGAGGAGATACCAGTACTAAATAATTTATTATAATACTCTTGGATATGTAATTTTTTTACCTCGTTTACTCTTAATCCAGCAAATGAAGAGGTAGCTATATAGTTACGATAGTTACTCTCATAAGCTACAAAAGTAGAGGGCTTAACTTCAATAAGTTTTATATTATAAAGCCATACTTTAAATAGATCGTTAAGTATAGTCTTATCAAAGTTATTAATATATCCGTTATTTAATTTATCGAGATAAGCTTGAGCTTTAGCCTCGGCTTCTTTTACGCCTTTACCATAAAATACTTTTTTAATTGGCGTACCATCTGCTTTATGGCCGATAGTACGAGTAACTTTATAGTATTTATGGCCATTAACGTTAATATTAGTTTTATTCATTTTAACTCCTAAAAAAGACTATTATTAAAAATAGTCTTTAGTATAATTTATTTACTTAGTTTTTTAGATATATCGTCTAGCTCTTTAATAATAATCCAGTTTTGCTGAACTATAGCTCCTAGATATTGAGCAGATATTCTAGCTCCCTCGTTTGCAGTAGGGGCTAACAAGTTACCGAACTCACTTAACTTAGATCCCGCTAACTGATAATTAATATTTTTAACTGCGTCTATATACTCGCTAGATATATTATTTAATCCGTATTTATTTAGCATTTTAGCTACTTTCTCATCTTCTTTAGCCTTTTTATCGGCTTCGCTTTGAAATAATCCCATAATTTTAACTCCTTTATATTATTTTTTTCTCCTTAGCTCTACTACTTTACCAATAATCTTTACTGGTAACTTGTCTATATCTTCTTTAGTGTATAGAAGAGGCTCATATTTAGGATTTAAAGCTTGTAATGTTATAGAGTTATCATTTACATATACTCTTTTTAAAAAAGCCTCATCTCCATTAATGGCTACTATACAATCATCGCCGCTAGTACAAAAGCTAGTTTTTTCTATTATTAATGTATCTCCGTCTATATACTCGGGATACATACTATCTCCTTTTACTTTAATACCAAAGTAATCTTTATCGCTACTAATCATATCCTCAGTAATCTCCTCAGTATCTACGATATCCTCTATCATTTCGCTTAATATACCAGCGTGTACTGATGAGTATACATTAATAATTTTATTAGGGTTTTCTATCCCCATAAGCCAATTAGGAGACACTTTTAAAGCTTGAGCTATTAGATATATCCCATCTTGTTTTGGAGCATATCTACCACTCATATAATTAGATATTTGAGATTTAGATATACCAGTAATTTGGGATAACTCTATAGGCTTCATATTAGCTCTAGTAAGTGCTAGTTTTAATCTTTGTGCAATAATTGCGGTTATATTCTCCATCTTTACCACCTCAAAATAATTATAGTTTAAAAAGCTTGATTTGTAAAGAAAAATATAAATTAAATAAAAAAAAATTAAAAATAATTATAAAAAATTATTTACTTTTCCAAACTTTATATATAAAATAACTACAAGTTAAGAAAAAACTAAACTTTAAGAAAGGAGTAAAAAATGCAGTTTAATCATTTAAAGCTTAAAGGCTTAATGTTAGAAAAGGGTATCACTCAAAAAGATCTAGCAAAAGCTATCGGTATCTCAGCAGTATCCTTAAATAAAAAAATA
>CAMYYH010000048.1 GCA_947303405.1 uncultured Mycoplasmatota bacterium | reverse complement strand
TTGTCTTTAGATAAACAAGATTATAAAGATATAATTGTTAGGCCCGTTAAGATTATGTGTTCGGTAAAGAGTAATCTTTGGTTTACCTCTTCTGATACTTGTATTATTAGGGTAATAAGTAATGAAACTATTAAAGAGTATGAAAAAAGGTTGTTTAATACAGAAAGAGACCTAGAAGTAAATGAGATTACTTTTAAAGGGTATCATTGTAAGTTTGATAAAAAATATTATTGTCATATGACTTATTATAAAGAAGATAAACAAGATTATTCTTTTGTAGATAAAGCTTTTAAGAATAAAGATGAAATTGTTGTATATGAGTATTATTTACGAGTAGATTATAGTGACATGGATGTGTGTTTGGCTTATTACGGAGAAGAGTTCTGTAATGATAAAAAGGTGGATATACCAGAAATAAGTAAGGATATTATTATTAAAAATGGTGTATATTATAAACATGTATTTAAGAAGAATGCTTTGGGGGAGTATTATTTGTTCTCTAGTGATGTTCAAGTGTTATAGTTAGCGAAGATAAAAAAGATTTATCTTCGTTAGTTTTATGATAGAATATAATAGGAAGTGATTGAAATGTACGATGGACCTTCTAAAATGACTAAAAAGAAATTAATAGAGATAATTATTCTTGTATTAATTATTATTTGGATATTAATACTAATGATAAACTATATAAGATATACTAGGGAGGCTCCGCCTATATTGTCCCTTCATACTACATCTGTATGTGATGATGGGACAATAGATAGTTATGCTGCTTTTGGATATACTTATAGAAAATATAGTAGTACATCTACTAATTATTCAGAGTTTGTTCCTTTTTGGGTTCCAGCTAAAACTTGTAAAATTAGTAATGGTTTGCCAGCGACATATACAGATTATGCTATACCTAAGAATGATAATTATGTAGAAAACTATAGGGGATTAGTGTACTTATATAGAGGTACACATTTATATGGGGCTTATAAATGTATTAATACGGATGAATGTACTATGGCTCGGTCTGGTTATGACCAATATAATATTAGCAATACTGATCCATTAACTAAGTTAAAAAGTCAGCCAAGTATGGCTATTTTGTATGATAGATTTGCTTTTATAGACGATTCTTTAAAACAAGATGGGCAATATGGAGATGAGCAATTTGTTAGAACAGTTTATTATTATGATTCTCTTAATAATGTCTTGTTAGCTAGATTTAGTGATGTTAAACATGCGGGACTTAATGATGATTATAAAGGTATTGGGGACTGGAATAATTATATAATGGTTAGAAATTTTGATACAATGAAATGGGGATTAGTTGAATTTAAGAAAGATGGCTCTTTTGAAAATATATTGGATTTTGAGTATGATTCTATTAATTTTAATGATTATACAGGTTATTATATATTGAAAAAAGGAGATACTTGGTCTATATATGATTTAGAAAATAAGACTTATGTCTTGGAAAATTGTAAGGATGTAATATACGATGTATGGGAGAATAATAATAAGTCTTTCTTTTATACTATTGGTAATAAAGCTACGGATAAGGAAGGAAATGACTATATAGAGTTTAAGATACGTAGGTTAGATGGGGAATCGTTTTTGGATGTACCTTCGGTATGGTCTATCGTTCATTCTAAGTATATAATTATGTATTGGGTTAAAGATGATAATACTCTTCATTTTAGGGATTATGTTGCAGATAATAGAATTTTGCCAATAAAACTTAAATTTGCCGAATTAGATACTGAGAACAATCATTTTAATCCGGCATTTACTTATAAATTTGGGACTAATTATAAAGGCATAAGTTTAAATATATATGAGGGTAGAGAACTGAACTATTCTTATAATAGTTACTATATTTCTATACATGATTGGGAATAATGTTTGACTTATTATGAAAATGATAGTATTATTGGGGTAGATTTCTTATTTGAAGGAGTAGTACGTATGGTACTTAGTTAGAGAGGAACTTCACCGGCTGAAAGAGTTCTTAAGGGATTATGTATGAATAACACTTCAGTAAATAATAAGACGCTTAATAGCGATAAAAATAATTAAGAGTACCTAGGTAAAGTAAGGTGGCACCGCGTAGTAATTACGTCCTTACGTTATCTGGGTTTTTTGTTTAATTAGTTATTAATTGAATATTAGTAGTATTTTAAAGGAGATGAGTAGTATGATAACTAAACCTAAAGGAACATATGACATTTATGGGAGAGAGGCTAAGAAATGGCAATATGTTTCATCAGTAGTAGATGAGATAATGTGTCGTTATAATTATGGATTTATAAGAACACCTATATTTGAAAGTACTGAGGTATTTCATAGAGGTGTTGGTGAGACTACTGATATAGTAAGTAAAGAAACTTATGATTTTGTAGACCGTGGTAAAAGAAATATGACTTTGAGACCTGAAGGAACTGCTGGAGTAGTAAGAAGTTATATTGAAAATAAGATGTATGGAGATGCGATTCAACCTGTTAAATTATATTATAATGGGACGATGTATAGATATGAAAGGCCACAATCTGGAAGAGATAGAGAGCTAACTCAATTTGGGGTAGAAGTATTAGGTTCTTCTGATCCAGCAATAGATGCTGAGGTAATAAGTATACCTGTACAAATATTTAAATTACTTGGCTTAAAGGGAGTTAAAGTTAATATTAATAGTTTAGGTGATAATGAATCTAGAAATAATTATCGTGATGCTTTAGTTAAGTATTTTAAACCTAAAATTAATTGTTTATGTGAAGATTGCCAAGAGAGGTTGGAAAAGAATCCTCTTAGAATTTTAGATTGTAAATATGATGCAGAAAATGAAATATTAAAGAATGCTCCGGTTATGTTAGATTATTTAAATGATGAATCTAAAAATAGATTTGAAGATGTACAAAATTACTTAGATGTATTGGATATTGAGTATGAGGTTAATCCTAAGATAGTTAGAGGTTTAGATTATTATTGCCATACTGTGTTTGAAATAGAAGCTACTGTTAAAGATTTTGGTAGTAATAATGTAATTGCTGCTGGTGGTAGATATGATAACTTAGTTACTAATTTAGGAGGACCTGAAACACCTGGTATAGGATTTGCTTGTGGACTTGGTAGGTTAGTAATGGCTTTAGATAAAGAAAATATTGAATTACCTATAGATGATACTTTAGATGCCTTTATTCTATATGTTAATGATACAGAAAAAGAATATGCGTTAGCATTAACTCAGGATTTAAGATTACAAGGATTTAGAGTAGAGACTGAATGGATGGGAAGAAATCTTAAAGGGCAATTTAAACAAGCAGATAGATTAAATGCTAAGTATTTAGTCATTCTTAATAGTGAGGATTTAGTAGCGGGAGAAATACAAGTAAAGAATAACGCAACTAAAGAGACAGAAATGGTTAAAGAAGCAGAGATAGATGATTATTTAGATTTAAATTTGAGGTGAGATGAATGGATTTAGTACAATTATTTGATAAAGAAGAAAAATTAATAGGTAATACTATTACTGTTGAAGGATGGATTAGAAATCATCGTAATCAAAAAGAATTTGGTTTTATTGATTTTAGTGATGGAACTTCTTTTCAACATTTGCAAATAGTATATGATAAAGATTTATATAATTTTGAAGAAATAAATAAATTGTTAGTTGGATGTGCTTTAAGAGCTACAGGGGAGATAGTTAAAAGTATTGGTGGTAAGCAAAATATTGAACTTAAGGCTTCTATAATTGAAGTGTTAGGTGAATGTCCTGCGGATTATCCTTTGCAACCAAAGAGACATACTAATGAGTTTTTAAGAAGTATTGCTTATTTAAGACCTAGATCTAATATCTTTCAAGCTGTATTTAGGATACGAAGTGTAGCTGCTCAAGCTATTCACGAGTATTTTCAAAGTAATAATTATGTATATGTTCATACCCCTTTAATTACGACAACTGATTGTGAGGGTTCAGATCAGATGTTTAAGATTACGACATTTGATTTTAATGATTTACCTATTAAAGATAAGAAAGTGGATTTTTCTAAAGACTTGTTTGGAAAGATGGCTTATATAACTGGTAGTGGGCAATTGCATGGTGAGACATTTGCTATGGCATTTAAAAAGATTTATACGTTTGGGCCTACATTTAGAACTGAGAACTCTAATACTAAAACCCATGCGAATGAGTTTTGGATGATTGAACCAGAGATTGCTTTTTGTGATTTAGATGGTTTAATGAATGTTGAAGAAGAAATGCTTAAGTTTGTAGTTAAGTATGTTTTAGATAAATGTTCTAAAGAAATAGATTTCTGTAATCAATTTATTGAAAAGGGATTAAGAGATAAGTTAGAGAAACTCGTTAATTCGGACTTTACAAGAATCTCTCATCATGATGTAGTAGATATCTTAAAGAAAGCTAAGGTTAAATGGGAATTTGAACCTGATTATGGTGAAGATATTGCTAAAGAACACGAAAAATACATTACTGAGTATTTTAATGGTCCGGTGTTTATTACTGATTGGCCTAAAGATATTAAAGCTTGGTATATGAAGATTAACCCAGATGGAAAGACTGTGGCGGCCGTTGACTTAGAAGTACCCGGAGCCGGAGAATTAATGGGTGGTTCCCAAAGAGAAGATAATATGGATGTATTACTTAAAAGAATGGAAGAAATGGACGTTAATAAAGAAGCGGTTGATTGGTACGTTAATTTAAGGAAATACGGAGGTTGTTATCATTCGGGTTTTGGTATGGGATTTGAAAGATTAATTATATATTTAACTGGAGTTGAAAATATAAGGGATGTTATTCCTTATCCTAGAACACCTGGTAGTTGTGAATACTAGAGATTAGATTTTATAGATATTTGAAAGGAGGATTTATTATGAGAGCAAATATATATAGAACTCATCAATGTATTGAAATTGATATAAGTATGCTTGGTCAACAAATAACCGTATGTGGTTGGGTTCAAAATATTAGAGATCATGGCGGAGTATTGTTTGTTGATTTAAGAGATAGTACAGATGTATTACAAGTTGTATCTAATGATGATTCTTTGTTTGCTGGTCTTGCTAAAGAGTCAGTAGTTAGATTTAGTGGAATAATTCGTGAAAGAAGTGAGGACACTATAAATAATAATTTAAGAACTGGCGAAGTTGAATTATTAGTTAGTGAGATGGAAGTAATAAATCCATCCTTACACGAATTACCATTTGTGATTCAAAGTAGTAAACAATCAAACGAAGATGTCAGATTAAAATATCGTTATTTAGATATGCGTAATGATAGAGTTAAGGAGAATATAAAACTTAGAAGTGATGTTTTACATTATTTAAGAAATAAAATGTATGATATGGGATTTATGGAGGTACAAACACCAATACTTACTGCTTCGTCTCCAGAAGGAGCAAGGGACTTTGTCGTTCCTTCTCGTAACTTTAAAGGAATGTTTTATGCTCTTCCTCAAGCACCACAAATATATAAAGAATTATTAATGGTTGGGGGAATAGATAAATATTTTCAAATTGCTCCTTGTTTTAGAGATGAAGATGGTAGGGCTGATAGAACATTAGAATTCTATCAATTAGATTTAGAAATGAGTTTTGTTACAGAAGATGAAGTGTTAGAAATTGGTGAAGATATATTCTATGATACTTTTAGTAACTTTAGTAAAAAAGAAATTAGTTCTAAGCCTTTTAGAAGAATTTCTTATAGGGAATCTATGAATATGTTTGGTACTGATAAACCTGATTTAAGAAACCCTCTAGTAATTGAAGATGCTACAGAAATACTAAAAGAAACTACTTTTGGGCCTTTTAAAAAATCATTTATTAAAGTAATTGTGGTAGATGATATTGGCGATAAACCTAATAGTTGGTTTAATGAGATAGTTGATTATGCTACTAGTATAGGTATGCCAGGAATAGGTTATCTTACATTACTTCAAGATGGTACTTTTAAAGGACCTATAGATAAGTTTTTATCAGATGAAGAAAGAGATAGTTTAATTAAAGAATTTAAAATGAAAGAAAATAGTGTTTTATTCTTTATTGCTAATAGAAGTTTAAAACAAGCTCAATATTATGCTGGTTTAATTAGAACAGAATTAGGTAGTAAACTAGATTTAATAGATAAGAATAGATTAGAATTTTGTATTATAAATGATTTTCCAATGTTTGAATGGGATGTAGAAAAAAGAAAATGGGAGTTTTGTCACAATCCTTTTAGTTTACCTAAAGATGGAATTAAAGCTTTTAATAAAGAAGATAAAAATGATATAATAGCTTATCAATTTGATTTTGTTTGTAATGGATGTGAAATGGCATCAGGAGCTATACGTAACCATGATTTAGATAGTTTGGCTAAAGGATTTGAAATAGTAGGATATACTAGAGATGAAGTAGAAGAAAGATTTAAATCTATCTTTACGGCTTTTAAATATGGTTGTCCTCCTCATGGAGGTATGGCTCCGGGAATAGATAGAATATTGATGCTATTACAAGATGAACCTAATTTAAGAGAAGTACAGGCTTTTCCACCTAGTGCATCAGGAGCAGATTATATGATGGGAAGTCCTTCAGTACTTACTCCTAAACAATTAAAAGAATTAGGAATTAAGATATAAATAGGAGTTGGTTAATATGTTTTTGGGTAATGTGACTGGTGGAGAAGCTATTAATTTTTTGTTTTATTTAGGATTTTTTATTGTAATATTAAGACTTATAATTATGTATTCTCCGGCAATTGCAATTTATATTGCTATTTCTTATAAGATAAAAACCATTAGTGCTTTGGATGGAAATAAATCTTCTTTATTGGTTTTAGTCCCTGCTTTAAGATGGCTTTGGTTATTTAAAAGAACTAATAGGTGTGTTTTGTTGAAAATGGGTTTTCTTTTAGTTTATTTAATACATATTGGGTATTTTATAGGCAAAGCTTATACTGTATGCACTACTTCCGGTAATCTTTTAACAGGGTATTCGTTATATTATTATTTTTATTATTTATTTATAAGTTTTGTGACATTCTTTGTATTATGTTATTTATATGATAAATGTAAGAAGATAGATATTAATAAGCAATAGTATTATTGTTAAACAATAGTGATTTGTTATAATATTAGATGAGGTGGTTAAATGAGTAGATTTACAAATAAAATGGTTGATGATTTAGCTGATAAATTGTTAATTGGTCTTTCAGCTGAAGAGAATAAAATGGTATTGGATGAGTTTGATGCAATTGATGCAAATATTGATTTAATTAATGAAATAGATGGTATTAATGAAGTAGAGCCAATGACATATTGTTTAGATGAGGTGTTTGCTACTTTTAGAGAAGATATTGCTATTGAAAGCGTACCTATTGAGGATTTGTTACGTAATTGTGATGATACTGAAGATAAAGAAGTTGTTGTACCTAAAGTAGTAGGATTAACGTATGCAACATTCCATTCAAGATTTCCTGTTGAATCTTTGGAGAAAGAAGCTCTAGTATATAGTGAAAGA
>CAMYYH010000047.1 GCA_947303405.1 uncultured Mycoplasmatota bacterium | reverse complement strand
CCAGATCTACTTATAGACATATATTCACATAATAATTTAACTCCATATTTATGCTTATAATTATCAACTATTTGGTATTCTTGTCGAATGTAGTAACGAATTCCTTTTCGGCCCCAACTCCTTTCACCATATAACCTTTTTTTAATCGAGCAATCTCAATTTCTTTTTTCATTAACTCTAATTCAAGTTCTTCAATTCTGTCTTTTGGTTTCTTTCTTCCTAAACCTTTAAAACCACCTTTACTTTTACCAGTATTTGATTTTAAACCATTTATTCCGTCTTTTGCATATTTTTCTAACCATCTATATACCTGAGCATTTCTCACATTATATTCTTTTTCAATTTTCTTAATGCCTTTACCATTTAAATACTCTTTAAGTATTATTTCTTTCTCTTCTGGTGTTCTTATATTATTCATAATCCTTCCTCCAACAAAAAATGTAGACATCATCTTTTTTTATGTGTCTACATTTATTATATCACTCTAATACTATCATCTTCTTTTATGTTTAGATAATATGGTTGAGTATTATAAAAGACTATAAGATTCTTTATAAATAGAGAAGGATGGACTTGGGTCTCTTGATGTGGTAAAAATATCTATAAGATTTTTATAAAAAAATAGTGAGGTATGATAGTGATGTAATAATAAAAAAGAATAATTAAACAAATAAATTATTCTTTTTTTATGTTATTATTATTAGAGAAACTAATAATTAGGAGGTAAATTTGATAAAGAATAGTATGTATATAATAATTAGTTATTTTATTTGTTGTATTATATTTACGCCTATATTTATTAAACATGGGAGAAAAAAATATTTAAAAGATAAAGGGGTAAAGTATAAAAGAATAAATGATTTAAATAATGATAATGAGTTTGAAAAGAAAATATTTAAATATACAGTATTTGTTAATGTTGAAACTAAAAAGAAATTAGATAATATTAATCTATTAGAAATAGCTCTTAATAGTTTTGATAATAATGAAGGTAATGTAAAAGAAAAATATTATAGCTTTTTAGAAGAAAATAAAAGATATAATAGTTACGTAGAAGAGTTTAATAATATAATGGATAAAGATATAACTTATAAAGATGATATAGTTATAGGAACAGCTTTATTTAAAGATGTGACTAAGTTTAAAGAATATGAATTAAAAAAATGTAGAAAACTATTAAAGAAATTTAAATATAAATTCTTATTAAGAATATATGCTACATATGATAGTCCCAAAAGGAAAAAACACTGGGTTAAAGAAAAGACTTTTGATATAAATGATATTTCATTATTTCCAATAATACTTAATCAAAGAACAGAGTATCAAAAGAGTAAGAAGTATCAAAGAGAAATAATGACAGACTCATTAAGATATGATGTATTAAAAAGAGATAAATATAAATGTGTTATATGTGGGGCTTCAGCTAGTGATGGAGCTAAGTTAGAAGTAGATCATATTATACCTATATCTAAAGGTGGACAAACTACAATAGATAATTTACAAACTCTATGTATGAGTTGTAATAGAGGTAAAAGTAATAAAGAATAAAACTAAATATGCTAATAATAATGTGTTACAATTAATATGATAGAAGAAATAGATATTAAAAGAGCTTTTAAGGCGATATTACATACAGCAGAATTATTATTACTCGTTTCTTTAGCTGTTTTAACTGCTAATCATTTAATTGTTGCTCCAGCTCTTTTAATATCTACAATTCCTGCTAGTAAACTAGCTCTTGATTTAACAGGAAGACGCAGGACCATATTACGGAATACATGTTAGAGAAAAATCATTACTTGAAGCCATTATAGAATATAGAGAAAGCTTACAAAGTAGTACTGGTGATGAATCAATTAGTAATCAACCACCACAATTCCACCATTAAGATACTGAATAGGCACTAATATAATAGTATTAACTGTGGAAATAGATATAAATCGTATAAGAAATAAAGCAATAGAAGAGGATAGGTATTAAATGAGATTAATATCAATTAATTAGTGACTCACTACTATTGTTATGATAATATATTAAGAGATTATATAACTTGATTAATATAATCACAATTTATATTATAAATAAAATTGGGGGGAAAATATATGAGAACTAAAAACTACACGGTTTTTAGAAACGCTATCTACGTTGGCGCAGTAATAAAACAATATAGTACTAATCCTTCTAAAGATAAACTATACCAAAGACTAATAGGTGCCTATTGTACTTATTGTCGAAGTATACTCTTTGTTCTAGATGAAAAAAGAAGAGCTAATGATTTATTGTATCATAGCCCTCTTTATCCGATTAAAAATATTACTGATAATAGTACTACTATAGATGATACATATAGTGGTATCTATGTAAAAGGTGCATATAACTTAGAGCAATTATTAAGATATTTTAATTATCCAGAAGAACTATCTTACAGTGATATAGTAAGAATTAGAAAGAGTTTTTTCAATAAAAGATTTGCTTGGGATAATTGTGAATTGTTTGGCTACAAAGAGATAATGGCTGAAGATATGAAATTTGGTAATAATAATGGGTTAATAACAGAGCCAAAGGAATTAGAGAGGCAAAGGGCTTGTTATCGCCGCGATCAACAATTGGGCTTTAGAGCTTTTACACCCAGTACAGATTATTGTCCATTACTACCAGAATTGTTTTACGTATTAACTGAACGAGGAGATCAATATATTCTAAATGCAATTTTAGGTGATAAAAAGATAAATGCTTTTAAACCATCTCTAGAAGAAGGAATAATATTGAGATTAAAAAATTAAATGAAATATAGAATATTGTATCTTAACGCTAAAATTTGATATTATTGGTTGTTAATACGAACTATTAATAGTATAATAAATCTCCAAAGAAAAAGGGTGATACAATGAAAAATAATTATGAAGCTGCATATTTCTTAGTGCCATTAGCAGCAAATAACAAAATAGCAAAAGATGGCTCAGAAGTCGTTTATTATATTGTATGTAAATGTAACGTAGTATGTAAAGCTAAACTGAACGAAATGAATGGTGGACATCAGAAACGTTACATTGCTGTTTTTCCATATTTTTGCGATAATCATGGTGACTGGCACATAGTAAACCTAGGAGACTTTAATGACGGACTTAGATTATATCCAAACAACTTTACTACCGATCGGAGATTTAACTCTATAGAAGATGCTCGTCAAGTTAAAGATGATAAAAATACTGAATTACTTGGGAGAATGTTAGCTACATGTCCTCCTGATGAGCAAGAAAGTAAAAGTGGAGAATTCAAACAAATAGCTAGATACTATGATGCCATAGAAAAATGTATAGATGAATCACTTAAAGGTGTTCCAATTACTGCCAATGTTCCAGAACAAAAAACCTATATCTATTATAATACTGGTAAACTTATAGTATCAATAATATCGTTATATGACATGCTTGAAATGGGTACATACGATAATTTAGATTATACCGTTTATGAAGTATCTCCAGATGAATACAAGAATCTAGAAGATTCAGCAATTAGCACCCCATCTGAATTAAGAGAATTTTTTCATACCCCGCTTATAAACCACCATGCTAATGATGCTGTAATCCAAATAGTTCCTGAAGATTGTAGCGAAAAACCAGTATTATATGCTGATAGAAAAGATCTCTATCGTATGAGAACTCGCGATATGGGGGAGGGTTATAATTTCCCTGTATTAGTAAAGAGGGACATGGTAATATTCACTGTTGAAACATATGATAGTGTTGTAGAATCCTATCGTCTAACAGGTCAAACAAAGGATATATCAAATGAAGATATACAATTAGTATTAAAAAGAAATACTACTACTAATATTTGAGGTGGATATATGCAAGCTTTTTATAAACTAACTTTAGAGCAAATCCCTGCGGTAATTAGAGCGACATCGGGTATTTATAAGACCTCAATTGATGCCGATTTTTACTTATTTCAAGAGGAGATGCCTTTACAAGTAAATGGCATGATTCTTGAGTATATCGATTGTTACAATCCCTCTCGGGGCATTAGAGTAATAAAATCCCCTAGAGAAGGTTTTATAATAATTGAGCCAAGCGGAATAGAAATACCTATTTCTTGTTTGCAAGAAATATCTGAAGATAGAATACCCCAAAATTCACCATCGTATAGTATAGACAGCATAGGTTGTGATTTTTTAGTATTTGAGGCTATTACAAAAGGAAAAAAAGACCATCCTAACTATTTGCATTATAACGAATTTGCCCCAAAAGAAAGAGCTATTCAAAGTGCCTATTCACCTAGTTATGGAGCCCTTTCCGCCTATAGTATGGCCCTTTACTATTGTTTGCAAGTATTCTCAACTAACTATGAGAATGAAGAGCCTATTGTAGTAAGCAAAGAAGACTTTTATAGTGATTTGCTCGCTTCAAAAAGAAACCCAAAGTTTTGGGAATTGCTTTATTATTTAGAAGGTGACATGGATGCTTTTTTTGAAAATGTTTGGCTATTTTTAAGAAGAAGAGGGCTAATATATCCAGAAATACCAGGAAGCGATGATACTTTTATTGTTCATCGTGTCAATGCCGATAGTTTATTAAAGGCTATTAATATGTCTACAAATGGAGATTATGAAATGTTTAGTACAATAGTTGGCTTTAGAAACAACGTCGTGCAAACTAATCATGTTTTTAAGATTGGTGAGAAAAAATGAAAAAAAGAATTATTATAACAATTATTATAGTAGGTTTACTTAGTATATTATTATTACTTTCTACTAATAAAACATTCTTTAAGAATACTTATATAGGTGTTAACAAACAAGAAATATTTATTCCTAAGTATTCTTTCTTTAAAGATGAATGTTGTATGACAGCTGCTACTTTTTATTCCTTAAAATCCAAGAAATCTCTTCAAAAAGAAATAGATAACTATTTGAAAGATTTTAAATACTTTTCTAATAAAAATACCTATGGATATAAAAAGAATAAACTATTTATTCAATCATATGAAATAGAAGATAAAGGACTATATAGAAAAATAATAATTGTTTACTAATAATCCTTTTAATAGATATATTTCTATTTTTTAATGATAAAATAATTAAGAAGAGGTTTATTATATGGAACATACAATGAGATTATTCTCAACTAGTTTTAATAATATTAAATCGGGTAAAAGAATAAGAGAATATCGTTTATATGATGATAAAAGAAAACAAATAAAAATTGATGATACAATTAGATTACTTAAACTACCTAATTTAGATGAAGAATTAGTAGTTAAAGTAGAGAATATAGAAGTATTCTCAAATTGGTATGATTGTTATTCTAAGTATTATGAAGAAGACTTTAAAGATAGATATAATAGTGTAGAAGAGGTAGTTCAAGATACTTATGATGGAGGTTATTATACCAAAGAAGAATCAAATAAATATGGTTGTGTCATATTTACTATAAGCAAAGGATAGATAATATGGAAAAGATAATAATATTTAGTCATGAAAGTGATATAGATGGGATGGGATCAGTTGTTTTAAGTAAAATAGCTTTTCCCAATCTTACTTATATACTAGCTCCTAATGTTCAAGACTTAGAAGAAAAATTTAGAAAGTCTATAGATTCTAAAGAAATATATAATTATGATAAGATCTATGTAACTGATTTAGCTTTATATAATCCTGCTATAGGCATAGTAGCTAATGATTCTATCTTATCTAAGAAAGTATTAATATTTGATCATCATAAGACAGCTATTAATGAAGGGTACGATAAATATGACTTCTCTAAAATAATTGAAGAAGAAAATGGCAATAAAAGAACGGGAACAGATTTATACTATGAGCACTTATACTCATCTAATCAAATTACTAGAACTCCTATTTTAGATGACTTCGTAGATTTAACTAGATTAGAAGATACATGGGAATGGAAAAAGGCTGGCGAAAGAGGAGTTAAAGCGCACGACATGGCTATTTTATTTAATATAGTAGGCCAAGAAAACTACATTGAAAGAATGGTTTTTAAAATAAAATCAAATGATTCAACCATTGAATTTACAGAAGAAGAAAAGAATCTTATCAGTAAAAAGAAACAAGAATACCAAGAATATCTTAAAAAGATGTTAGAACAAGGAGAATCATTTGTTGATAATAATGGGAATAAACTAATAGCGTTATTTGCCAATTATGAATATCGTAATGAATTAGCAGAGTATGTAAGAGCTCTTCCTAATAATGATTCTAAATATATTATCATTGTAGCTTTGGATAAAGGAGAATATGGTCAAAAATCATATAGAACTCTAGTAGATAATTTCAATGTTGGGGATATTGCCGAAGAACATGGTGGAAATGGTCATCCAGAAGCAGCTTCAGTAAACATTACATCCAAGCAAAATAAGAAATGCCTAGAACTAAGAGATACAACTAGTACTAAAGAGGCTTTAGAATATATTATTAATTGTAAATATGAAGTAAAAGGAGAGTAAATATGCTTATAAATCCCAAAGTAAAAAATTTAATACCTATTAATAATTTAGAAGATGTCTATGTTGTAGCTGACTTTGATTGGACTATAACTGATTCTAATAGTGAATTGTCTTGGGAGATGTTGGGAGCTAGCAAATATGTTCCAAGTTCCTATAAAAAAGAAAAACAAGAACTATTCGATTATTATTACCCTAGAGTATTCTCTGATAGCAGTGATAGTAAGACCAAAGTAGCCTTAGCAAGAGAATGGTACGAGAAGCACATTGGCTTATATATCAAATATAAATTATCTGAAGATATCTTTACTGAGGCAGCTAAAAATAAAGAGTTTATGCGACCTAGAACATACGTAATAGAGTTCATGAAGTTCCTTCATGAAAATAATATTCCTCTTATTATTTTTAGTGGAGGTGTAGGTAACTTTATTGAAAAGTTCCTAGAAAACTATAATTGTTATTATGATAATATCACTATTATTAGCAATATGTTTGAGTTTAAGGATGGAATAGCTATTGGTTTAAAAAATGATGTTATTCATACTTATAATAAAAATGAATCATCAATACCTAAGAATATTACCGATCGGTTAAATAATAGAAATACCGTTATCCTTATAGGTGACCACATAGGTGATGTAGCTATGGTAGATTCTAGTAAACATAAATCAGTAATTAAAATAGGTATTTCAACTCCTGAAATATCGAAAGAAGTACTATCAAATCACTATGATATAGTACTTGATGAGAACGAATCATATAAAGATATCTTGAATTATTTGTTTAAATAAATAGAATAAAAGGAGAAATAGTATGTTTATAAACCCCAAAGTAAAAGATTTAATACCGGTTAATAACTTAGAAGATGTCTATGTAGTAGCCGACTTTGATCGTACTATAACAGTTTATGATAGTAAATCATCTTGGGATATATTGGGGGAAAGCAAATATGCTCCAAGTTCCTATATAAAAGAAAGACAAGAACTATTTGATTATTACTATCCAATTGAGTGTGCTGCTGGATTTGATGACGAATATAAAATAT
>CAMYYH010000046.1 GCA_947303405.1 uncultured Mycoplasmatota bacterium | reverse complement strand
AAACTGATAAATGTTCAAAATGTGGATGTACTGAATTTATTCCAGAAACAGATGTAATGGATACTTGGGCCACATCATCAGTAACCCCACTTATTAATATGAAATATGGTGAAAAAGATAATCTTGAAGACATTTTAAAACCTATGAGTTTAAGAACAAATGCCTCTGAAATCATTAGAACTTGGGATTTCTATACCATAGTTAAGAGTTTCTATCACTTTGGAACTAGACCTTGGGATAATGTAATGATTTCCGGTTTCGTTATGGCTGATAAGGGAGAAAAGATTAGTAAATCTAAAGGTAACAGTAAAGTTGAACCAATGGATCTTATTAATGAGTATTCAGCAGATGTTTTAAGATACTGGGCTGGTACTGGTAGATTAGGTACAGACATAGTATTTAGTGATGAAACTCTACAAAGAGGTAGAAAACTAATTAATAAAATATGGAATGTTTCTAAGTTTATAGAGATGCATTTAACTGATTATGAAGATAAAGAATTCAATGATTTCGAATATATAGATAAATGGGTTCTAGGTAAATATCAAGAAATGGAAAAACAATTTATTAAATACCTAGATGAATACGAAGTAGGTTTAGCATTAAACTTATTAGAAAGATTCTTCTGGAATTTCTGTGATAACTATATAGAAATAGTAAAACATAGATTATATAGACCTGAAGAGTTTGGAAATATTCCAAGATATTCAGGACAAAAAACAGTATATATAATTCTTTATAAACTATTACAAGACTTTAGTATCTATTTCCCATATATAACAGAAGAAATATACCAAGAGTTATACCATGATAATAAATCAATCCATCTAACAGAGATTAAACCATTAGATTATAAGTTTAATTCTGAAATTAAAAATGGCGATTTAATAATAGATATAATAAGTCAAGCTAGGGGAGAAAAATCTAATAATAACTTATCATTAAAAACTCCAATTAAAAACTTAGAACTAAGTCTAAATAGTGAACTTAAAGATGCGATTAATAAATCTATTAAAGATTTTAAAGCAACATTATTTATTAATAATTTAATAATTAATGATTGTAATTCTGATTATACAATTAACAAAATAGAATTAGATACAACTGAATAATAAATACTAGAAAGACCTAGATTTATTTGTATATTAATCATCCTATTTAATAATATGTTAAAAAAAAGCAAAAAATTTAACATATTTATTGAATATGTTAAAAAAAAGAGTATTATTATATATGAGGAGTTGAAAACATGAGACTACTACCATTCAGTAATTATAACTTAAAAACACCCAAAATTCTTGAAGCCCTAAATGAAGCGTCAAGATCACTTGCAGAATTAAAAGGTTTTGCCAATTCTATTCCTAATCAACATATACTAATAAATGCCATTACAATAAATGAGGCAAAAGATAGTAGTGAAATTGAAAATATTGTTACAACGCATGATAGTATCTACAAAGTCTTAACCGAAAGTGGATTTAAAGAAGAAGCTGCTAAAGAAGTTGTAGATTATAGAAAAGCTATCTGGCGAGGATATGAAATTATAAAAGAGAAAGGATTTATTTCGACCAATGTTTTAGTAGAACTTCAAGGGATTATAGAACACAATGAAGCTGGTATACGAAGAAATCCCGGAACCAAACTAGTAAATAGTAGAAAAGGAGATGTAGTTTATACCCCACCTCAAGAGGAAAGAGAGATTAGGGACTTACTTAAAAATCTAGAAGATTACATAAATGATAGAAATGATGAAGTTGATCCTCTGATTAAGATGGCTCTCATTCACTATCAATTCGATAACATCCATCCGTTTTATGATGGAAATGGTAGAACTGGTAGAATATTAAATGTTTTGTATTTAGTATTAAATAATCTTCTAGATAGTCCTATTCTTTATTTAAGTAATTATATAAACAAGAATAAAGGAAGATATTACAAATTGTTTGCTGAGTTTTACGAAAATGATAATTACGAAGATTGGATTATTTATATCTTGAATGGAATTGAAGAAACATCTAAAAACACAATTGAATTAATAAAGCAAATTCAAAGTGAAATGGAAGAATACAAAAAAGACTTCTTAACTAAACTACCTAAAATATATTCTGACGAACTATTAGATTCTTTATTCTATGAGGTATATACTAGAATTAATTATATAGAAGAGAGATGCAATGTCACAAGACAAACAGCTGCTACATACTTAAATAGCTTAGTAGATGTTGGTTTGCTAGAGTTAGAAAAAATCGGTAGAGAAAGTATTTATAAGAATACTAGACTAATAGATTTACTAAGCAAGTTTTAGAATAATACAATATGTTTGAAAAAAGATTTGAATACTAGGCCGAAAGACCTAGTATTTATTTGTCTAATATATGCTATAATTATCCTAGATATTAACTAATATTTACTAGGAGGTCAGACTATGGATACAAATACATCATTTAATAAAATAAAGGTAATTGGAGCTAAAGAAAATAACTTAAAAAAAATATCATTAGAAATAGATAAACATAAGTTTAATGTCGTAACAGGTGTCTCTGGTAGTGGTAAATCTTCTTTAGTATTTGATTGTATATATGCTATGGCTCAAACTGCCTTTTATGAAACTTTATCTACTTATATAGTAAAGAATCTTCCTAAGATAAACAGACCTAATGTCGAAAGTATAAGTAATCTATCACCATGTGTACTAGTAGAACAAAAGAAACTAGGAGCTAACCCAAGAAGTACAGTGGGTACATATACTGAGATATATACTTATCTACGTCTATTATATTCAAGAATAGGTACTCCTGCTTATGATAGTAGTTACTTCTCTTTTAATACTTCAAAAGGAGCTTGTCCTAAATGTGGGGGACTAGGTATCGAACTAGTAGTAGATCTATCTAAGTTAATAGATTATAACTTATCTTTAAATGAGGGTGCTATTAAACATCGAACTTGGAAAGTAAACTCAAGATACTTTAATATCCAAAAATCTACTAACTACTTTGATATGAATAAAAAATTAAAAGATTATACTAAAGAAGAATTAGATTTACTTCTTTATAAGAAACCTACTAACTTTATGAATGAAAATGCCGGTTTTGTCCAAAACTGGTCATATGAAGGAATAGTTAGTAGGTTATTAAAAAGACAATCTGATTCAAGAGGACTTCAAATTAACGATTATGATAGACTATTCTTCAAAGAAGATAAGTGTTCTTGCTGTGCAGGCTCTAGACTAAATAAAAAAGCATTAGAAGTCTTAGTTCATAATAAGAGTTTAAAAGATATCTTAAACTTAGAAATAGTAGATTTATATGACTTTATATCTACTATTAATGAATTAGAAGCTAATGAGATCGTTACTAAAATGAAAAAAGATTTAAAAGGTTTAATTGATTTAGGAATAGGTTATCTAACTTTAAATAGAAGTATAGCAACACTTTCTGGTGGTGAAGCCCAAAAGATTAAACTAGCTAAAAGTATGAATAATACTTTAAATGAATTAATATATATTATGGATGAACCTAGTTTAGGCTTCCATAGTCGTGATGTTAATAAAATTATTAAAGCTATTAAAAACATGGTATCTAACAATAATACAGCTATAGTAGTTGAACATAATAGAGAAATAATAACTAGTGCTGATAATATTATTGATATTGGCCCTGAATCAGGTATAAATGGTGGTAAAGTTATTTATAATGGAACAGCTTCTAATATAATTGATATCCCCAATTCTTTAACTGGTAAATATCTAAAGAATAAAAAAGTTATTCCTAAACTTTCTAAGAAAGCTTCCGCTTTCTATGAAGTTAAAGGAATAACTACTAATAATATAAATAACTTAGATGTTAAGATACCATTAAACTTATTAACTTGTATTACAGGTGTCTCTGGTAGTGGTAAATCTTCTTTAATAAGATATCTTATTAAGAATGATAATAAACTAATCAAAATAGGTAATGATAATATAGGTGTTAATAGTCGAAGTAATATTGCTACCTATACAAAGACATTTGATATTATTAGAGATATTTTCTCTAAAGAAAATAGAGTTAAATCTAGTGAGTTTAGTTTTAACTCTACAGGTGCTTGTCCTAATTGTAATGGTTCTGGTACTATAAAGATGGATATGCACTTCCTAGGTGATGTTAAACAAGTATGTGAAATATGTCATGGTAAAAGATATAAAGAAGACGTCTTAAAATATAAATATAAAGGTAAGAATATTAATGATGTCTTAGAAATGACTGACAAAGAAGCTCTAGATTTCTTTGACAACAAAGATATCAAAGAAAGATTAGAAATACTTAGTAATGTTGGCTTAGAATACTTAAAACTAGGTCAAACCCTAGATACCTTATCAGGTGGGGAAGTCCAAAGAGTTAATATGTCTAAATATTTGGTTAAAAAAGGTAATATTTATATCTTTGATGAACCAACTCAAGGACTTCATCTAAGAGATATTGATGTCTTAAAGAAAGTAATGCGTAAAATGATAGACCAAGGTAATACCATTATCGTTATTGAACATAACTTAGACTTTATTATCGAATCCGATTATATAATAGATATGGGACCAGATGCTGGTAAAAATGGTGGTAAGATAGTATATGAAGGATATACTAAAGATATAATTAATACTAATACCTATACTTCTAAAGCTATTAAGAAGTATCTAGGTATTAATTAATACGAGGTGAATTTATGAATATAGCTATTTTATCGGCCATTTTAGCCTCATTACTATGGGGAATAACAAATCATATTGATAAATTTTTAATCTCTGGAACTGAGGATAAAAACAATATAAAAGTACTATTAGTATTTTCAACATTAATAGCCGGTATTATCCTTATTCCTATATGGTTAATACTAAGTAATTTTAACCTAGAGATAACAACGATATCTCTAATAAGTATCTTTGCTTCTTCAACAACTTATATCATATCTACATACTTTTTCTTTAAAGCAATGGAAAAGAATGATGCTACCATAGTTGTTACTATGTCTCAAATGACTCCCGTATTTAGTTATATATTAGCTTTAATACTCTTTAAAGAAACACTAACTATAAAACAAATACTTGGATCTATTATAATATTATTGTCTTCTATTTTTATTTCTCTAGATCTAGATAAAAAAGATAATAATAAAAAAGATATGTCTCTTTTACTAATGACTATCTCATCCTTAGGATATGCTATCTATTTTATCTTATTTGATATAGGTATAAGAAATAGTTCTTATTATTCTTGTGCTTTCTATTATCAAATAGGTTTATTCCTAATAGGTCTTATATTATTATGCATAACATCCTTTAGAACCCCATTCCTGGGAGCAATAAAAAGAAATGGTAAAAGGTTCTTTATCTTGAATACAACTAATGAAATCTTAAATCTATCATCTACTTTACTAGTTAATTACGCCAATGTCTTTCTACCAGCCGCATTAGCTAATGTCTTACTAGGTTTTCAAGGTTCTTTTGTCTTTCTACTTGGTATTATAGGAACTATCATAGTACCTAAATATATTAAAGAAGACTTAAGAAAGAAAGTAGTAATTCAAAAGATAATATCTATTATCCTTGGAATCATAGGTTTAATAATACTCGTGTATTAATAGTTTACTAAATAGAATTTATAATTGTTTTTAAAGATACTTCATAGTATCTTTTTTTAATTAATGATAAAATATTTATATAATATGCAAGGATTTAACCTTCTCAATTGTATTAAGGGTAGAAAGGGAGAAAGATATGAAGAAATATACAGATAAAGAAATAAAAGAAATGTATGATCGTAATATCGATATGTTATATAGAATATCTTATACCTATTTCCAGGGGGATAAAGCTAAAGCAGAAGATGTAATTCAAGATTTATTTCTTAAAGTAATAGATAAGAATATAAGATTTGAAAATAATGAACATGAAAAAGCTTGGTTCATTGTTGCTATTAGAAATCAATGTAAGAATCTCTTAAAAAGAAAATGGAATGAAGATGTCGAATTAGACTTTGATATAGCAAGTAATGAACAAGAAGATAACATCATTGATTTGGTAATGCAATTACCAAACGAGTATAAATTACCAATCTATTTATTCTATTATGAAAACTATAGTTGCATAGAAATAGCTAAGATATTAAATGTACCCGAAAATACAATTTATTCTTATCTAAATAGAGGTAGAAAGAAACTAAAGATAATGATTGAGGAGGAAAAATAATGAAAGATAAAGATATTAAACAAGCTTATAATAATATTAAAATAAGTAATAAAGATAAAGATAGAATCTTTAATAATATTATGACAAAAAGAAAAAAATCATTTAGTTGGGCTCCTATAATAGTAGCCGCTTCTTTAGGTATCTACATGTTCCTAAGTAATTCACCTATTGATAATGGTATCTTAAAACCTAATGCCAATAACAATAAAAGTAGTAATAAAGGAACTAACACAGTAGTTGCACCACAACCTTTAAACAGAAATATAGCTTTAGAAAATGATTATAGTAAAGAAATAATAGTAAATGCTAAAAACTACTTAGAAGATAATAAAATAAATGTTGAAGAAATAGAAGAAGGACAAGAACTAGTAATAGATGCAGATAGAATAATTAATAGAGAAGAATATAGTACATGTCAAGGTAATCTAATAGTTAAAAGATATAATGATGATTACTCTTATACTACAAGTGTAACTTGTGAAGGAACAGATATAGATGATTCTAAAAAAACAGAATATGTTATCTATGATGGTATTTTAACTAATGTCTTTGAAATAGATGACTACTTAGCAGTAGCGTCTACTATTAATAATAAAAAACAAGGATTCCACCTAGTAGATTGTGATGCTAACTTTACTATATTTAATAATAAAGGTGAAGAAGTATTTAATAAACCAATTGAATCAGTATATACTAATGAAGACTCTACTGTAGAAGTAGTAAGTGCTAATAGATTATATAATAAGTATTACTTAATACTTAATATGAAAAATGAAATAAATATCACCGAAAGTGGTTCTGGATCAGAAAAAAATAACTATTATTTAATGATTCTAGATGAAAATGGCGAAACAGAAAGTGTTAAATACCTAGCTACTGAGGATGGCTCTAGAGTACATATAGATTCTTACATAGGTGGTACTAAGGATACAATATATTATACAGGAATAGCTTATGCTCCAGATTATAGCTTTACTTATGCTATAGTTAAAATAACTGATTCTAAAGTAGAGCTAATCCCATATAGACCTACTGAAGTAAAAGATAGTGATATAGCCACTCATTATGTAATAACTAGTTACTATGATAAATACTTCTACGGTTATAGTTATGATAAAAGTTATTCTGGAGGTACTCATTACTCAGCTAAAACTCTATTCAAAATGAATGATAAAGGTGAAATAGTATGGGATACTCAAGTAGGAGGAAATATTAACAAAGTATTAGTATATAAAGAATATATATATACATAATCTAGAACTACTAAAGATATTATTATTAATAAATATATATTAGATGTTCAACAAGTAGCTATAAATAACACACTAAGTAATAACATAGATGATATGTATATAGATGATAAAGTAATAACTAAATCTTCTGAGAATAATATCTATACCTTTGGAATACTAAATGATAATTTAGAGTTAACTGATAGTATAGTTGTTGATAGAATAGCTATTAATAATACTTATGAATGGAAATATATGAAATACTGGAAATTAACAGGTAAAAGAGTAAATGCTGTATACTCAGTAAGTAAAGATATTCCTAATAGTGAATCTATATTATTAATATTTAATACGTAAGAACTATTAGTTCTTACTTTTTTATGTTATACTAGTAATATGAAGGTATGTGGTACTTATGAGAAAAAGTATAAAGATATTAACAATAATAGATATTATAATGATGATAACCTTTTTTATATTAAGAACAATGTTTTATAAAGCTAATAATATTACAGGCGGTTTAATACTTTTTTTTCTAGCAGGTGTTCCTATTATTATTTCTTTTTTTTTAGTAATAACTATGGTTATTATTTATCTAGTACATATAAAAGATACAAATGATACTAGTGCTAGAATTAAAACAATTATACTAATAATAATTATTGCGTTATTTAATATAGCGTGTCCTATGTATTTTCATATAAAAAATGAGAAAGCAACAGAATTAAAAAATAAAGAGTATACAGTATTAACAGAAAAAGCTAATAAACTAATAAGTTCTATTAAGAAATTAAATAATAATAAATATATCTATTTATATGATGATTTAATAAAAATAGATAAGCAGTTAGCTAGTGATTTAGATAAAGGATCATTCATAACTTATTATGAAGATAAAGCAAGAGTTTGTTTATCTCAAGATTCTTATAGAGTATATGGCTATGAATCACATTATACAACTGTAAAGAATAATAAATGTAATTGTGATGAAGACGATGCTTTGTCCGCAGAAGACCTTTTGGAAGAGTTGTCGGATTGTAATGAGGATGCCGGACTTGTCCTTGGCCTTGGATTTGGCTGGGAATTGAGAAACCTGTACGCAG
>CAMYYH010000045.1 GCA_947303405.1 uncultured Mycoplasmatota bacterium | reverse complement strand
AAGTAGCTGCTGCTGGAGTAACTGAACAACCTACTGAAGGAGAAACCGAAGTAGCCGTTGCTGGAGTAACTGAACAACCTACTGAAGGAGAAACTGAAGTAGCCGTTGCTGAAGCAACTGAACAACCTACTGAAGGAGAAACCGAAGTAGCTGCTGCTGGAGTAACTGAACAACCTACTGAAAGAGAAACCGAAGTAGCTGCTGCTGGGGTAACTGAACAACCTACTGAAGGAGAAACCGAAGTAGCCGTTGCTGGAGTAGCTGAACAACCTGCCGGAGAAGTAACTGATGGGGCTACTGCTGAAGCAAATGAACAACAAATAGTAGAACCACCAGTTAGTCCTATGGGTATTTATACTGAAGAAGTTGCTGAAAGAAGAGAGGCACAACTTAAAGAGCAATCTAGTGTAGAAGAGGGACAAAATTCTAAAGCGGTAACTGAACAACCTACTGAAGGAGAAACTGAAGTAGCTGCTGCTGGAGTAACTGAACAACCGGTTCAAGAAGTAGTTGGAGAACCAGCTCAGGATATAACAGGGAATGAAATTGCTGTTTTTGCCGGTTCTGGAATATATGATGGTGATGGCGCGGTATCTAGAGCTTTAACTTCAGTAGATGATGAGTTTAATAATTTAGTTGAAGCGGCTAATACTGAAGAAGGATTAGCAAAATTAAGTGAAGTGGCTGTTAAAATAGTTGAGGATGATATTAATTTCTTGTTAGCTGATGGAAGAATAGCTGAATATACTATTGTTAGTTGTTCTGAGGATATTATAAGTAAAGTATGTAGTCAGGTTGATAAAGTGCTAGAAACAATGGTTGGATTAGATTCATCGTTTGTTGAGAAGTTGAGCCCTCGTACTCAAAATGCTCTTGACTATTTGGATAAATTAGATAGTATGACTTTAGAAATGCGTATTAGGCTTCGTGAAGCTATTGAAAATGAACTAGAAGAACAAGAAGCAACTCTTGTTGGTAGTGCTATGGTTCTTAGAGCTTAGTATTAAACGTAAAGACGAAATGTTTCGTCTTTTTTTTTTCGTTAAAACATGTTATAATCATACAGCATGGTAAAGGTAGTGTTTTTTATGAAAGATAAAAGTTACCTCTCGGTAAAGAGAGTGTTTAAGTTTGGGTTATTATTGCTATTATTGATAATAACAGGTTGTGGTGTAGTAAAAGAGAAAGATAGAACCGTTGCTTTAGATGAGCATGTTAAGTATTATGGAAAGTATAATAATATCAATTATGTAGCTAATATGTTAGATCAATTAAATAAAGAAGATATAATTATATCTCCGTTTAATATCAATTCTACATTTGCTGGTTTATATAACTATGATAGTGGTTTAAGTACTTATTTTGAGGATGATATTGAGAGTGTTAATAATTATTATTTATCTAAGATGTCTAAGTATAATGGTGGTATAACTGAAAAGAGTAAGAAACAGTTATACTATGAAGAATTGATAGCTGATTTCTATAGTAATGAGTATGATAAGCTTACTATTAATAGTTTTAGCAAAATTGGTAATAAAGATAGAGAAAAAATAATACAAGCAGTTAATTGTATAATCTTAGCTAAGGAGTCTATAAATAGTAAGATAAAGATTAAGGATATTAGAAAGTATAAAGTATCTAGTGGTGATATTAATATTAGTAATGTAGAGCTTATAAAAAAGATTAATAATATTGTGTTAGATTATACTTTGTATAGTTATAAAAATATAGTTATTAATACTAGTAATATTTATCATAACGGGACCGAAAAATATGAATTATTAAAAGATAAGTATTTAATAAATGTTAGAAAGAATAGGATAGCTACTATAGAGGATATTAAAAAGATAAATAGTGATATTCGTGAAGAGAGTAATAATAGTGTTAATTATTTAGTCGATGATAATGATATAAATAGTACAGCTTTAGTAACTAGTTCTTTAGTATTTAATTATAAATGGGAAGATTTAATAGATTGTAAAAAGAATACGTTAGAAGATTATTATATAGGGGATAAAATAGTATCTGTAGAAATGCTTAATTTTACGGCTAATAATTATATTGAGAATAATGAAGCTATTGGTTTTATAAAGAATTATGAAGATGGTAAATATTCATTTGTGGGTATATTATCTAAGTATAATACTAAGTTGAGTTATATTAATCTTGAGGAATTAATTAATTCTCGAAAAGAGATAAATATAGATGTATCTATACCTAAGTTTTCTTATGTGGATAGTAATGATGTGAAAACATTTGTTAATGATTTTAAGATAGGAGATACTCCTATTAATAGTTATTATCATAAAGTAAGATTTACCTTTTCTGAAGCTGGGACTTATGATTTGAAAAATGGTATAGAGTCAAGCAATATTGCTACATTATCAACATTAGATACTATTAAGTTTAATCATCCTTTCTATTTTATGGTATTGGATAATGAAAATAATAATGTATTATTAGTTGGTAAAATAACTAATCCTAATCAATAGGGGTTAGTTATTTTTTGTCAATAAGATTATGGGAAGCGTAGAAAATAAGGTTGTGATGTGATATTATAATAATAGGGTGATGTCTAGTGAATAATATAAGTAAACTATATACATATAGTAATACAAATAGAAGTTTAAAATTATTTGAATGTTATTTAGATAAGATATTAAACCCTATGTCTAAAAAGTTAAAGTTTATTAATGATTTTGATATTTTATCTCAAGATTTATTATATACAGCGATGAAGTTTGCTGGTATAAAGAAGTATGATTATAATAAGATAGATGCTAGGGAGTTAAGTTATTATATAAGAATTAGTAAGGGTATAGGTTATTTTACTAAACAGAATAAGACTATACGTACTAAGAAGAATCTAGTAAGTTATATTGTTAATAATCTTGCTAATGGTAATTATTATTATACTATGGGGGAAATAGTTACTTTAGGTAATGTTATAGTAGATATAAAATGGTTGGTAGATTTTGCTAATTTTTTAGTTAACTCTATTAAGTTAGAAGATTTAATCAGTGATGATAGGTATACTTTTATTTATAAAGTATTAAATAGTAATAAGAAACAGTACTTTATATATGAATATCAAGTAACTAAGGTTAAGAAATGTAAGATAGTTTATCATGAAGAGCTATATTTATATGATGTATTGTCTAGTATAGATGATTATGATTTTAATGATTGTAAGACACTTAATAGTGTGTTAAATAAAGAGGGATATGTATTATCTATTAATAAGATTCCTTTAACTAATACTAGAGTTAATAAGGAATATTTGAAGAGTTTAAGTAAAGATAAAGTAGTAGATTATTTACATGGTTATTTTAAAATAAGTAATAGATATGACTTTGTTAATAGAATAAAGATGATAGAGATATATGAATTATTAAGATCTCTTGCTCATGCTTATAAAGATAATTATAGCCCGGTTACATGTCGTAATATATTTAAGTTAAAGAATAGTGAAGAGTTATATTTAGGATATGTATTTGCTAAGTATTATATTAATTATATATATGATTTACAGCCTTTGCAGAAAGATTATCATTATAATGAATTAAATACCTCTAATTTGGTTGTTTCATTAATAGATTATCGTTCTAATAGTTATTTAGCAACAATTAAAAAGATATATAATTTGTCTGGGAGAATAGATAAACAGAATAATATAGTTAGTAAACAGCGGGAAAAGAAAAATATTATAAAGCCTAATAGCTTTAGCAGTTCTAGTCAAAAGTTATTTAGTTTGGTTAAAAATAAAGCAATATTAGAGTCTAAACTAAGTATGTATAATGAGTATAATAAGGGAGATAAGAGATATCTAATTAATTATTTGAGTGATGGGATATTTGGTTATAAGTATAAATATGTTAATAATATAATACATTTTCTTATTCATGATTATAACTATAATAGTGTTTTATTTAAGTTGGATATAGATGTCGCAAAATTATTGGATTTTATTAATGATGAAGATAATCTTCTTAATAGAGTAAGATTCTATCAAGAAGGAGATGACAAGAATGAATGATAATAAGGTAGTTACTATTGAAAAGAAAGCTACTAATAAAGTTGGTTTGTTTTTGTTACTTCTAGTTGTTGTGGCTGCGATTGGTTTTGCTGCTTATTATTATATTAATAATAAGAATCTTATTGTTTTTGAGTATAAGTTTCCTTGGGAGAAAGATAAGAAAAAGGATACTAAAACTAAAAAAGAACAAAAAGATGGTGAAGATGATGAGAGTATATCTAGTGGAGAAAATTCTACTATAGTTATAAGTGCTGATGAAGAATATAGTAATGATGATTTAGTTGTTAGAGCTGTTGCTGCAAATAAGAAAGAAGATAAGTATGTAGTTAGTATAGATTTTAGTAACGAATCTGAGCTTGATAGGATTATAGACGTTAAAGAAGTAAGTATAAATGGCTGTCAGTTTGGTATTAGTTTTAGAGTACAAATAGGACCTAATAGTATATCTAATTATGAATTAGGAATTCCTTTTGAAACGTTGGGAAAATATGGGATAGAGATAGTAGATAGTATTGTTTTAATATCTAGTGATAATGGCGAGGATAAAAATTTAGTGTTACTAATGGATGCTGATGATGGTAATAGTAATAGTAAAACTAAGGAAAAGATATTTAATGTAGAGAATAAGATAGATATTTTTTATTATAAGAAAGTAGATAAAGATAATAAGATATATGTATATATATTATTTAATAATAAAGATAGTTTTAAATATACATTTTATATTAGTAGATTGTATGTTAATGATAAGTTGATAGATTCTAGCTCATATACTGGATTGTTATATGGAAGTAATAAGTATGCTGTTCCTATTGAGGTTGAAAAGAAAGTATTTAGTAAGGATATAAAGATTAAGATATCTTTTCTATTTATTAGGGGAGATGATAGTGTTTATAGAACTTCAGTAAAAAAAATAGTTATATAACTTGCTAAAGTATATTAAAAATGCTATTCTAACAATTATTAAGAGGTGCTCATAATGGATAATGTTTTTAATAAGATGTATAAAGAAGCTATTAGAAATGCCGATACTAAAGATATATCTAAGTTTATTAATACTGGGGGGATATCATGTGTTATTCTTAGTGATGAGAATAAGATATATAAAGGTGTTAATATAATAGAAGATAATCAGATTAAGATTAGTGCTGAAGAAGCAGCTTTATCTAATTTGATTAGTGATGGTGGGAAAAAGGTATTAAGGGTTGTGATAGTAAATGAGATAGGGGAAGTAATTAGGCCTTCTAAAAAATCATATACTTTGTTATTAGAGTTTGCGACTGAAGAAGATATATTAGTTTTAACTTCTTTAGAACCATATGAATATAGGAAGTTACATGAGATATTGCCAGATTATTATGGAACTTTTCGTATAGTAGATAAGTTATAGTTGTATTATTTGAGAAACTTTGTTATAATCATAATTGCTTCAAGGAGGAAAATCCGCTGGAATTAGTTCTATGATTTTTTGGTAAGAAATTTATTGTTAGAAAGGATATATGGAAATGGCAAATTTAATTGATAAGATTAATGCGAAGCATGTAAGAAAAGACATTCCTGAATTCCGTGTTGGTGATACTGTAAGAGTAGACGTATGGGTAAAAGAAGGTAAGAAGGAAAGAATCCAATCTTTTGAAGGACTAGTAGTTGCTAAAAAAGGTGGAAGTGTATCTGAAACTTTCTCTGTACGTAAGAAATCTTCTGGTATTGGAGTAACAAGAGTATTCCCAGTTAACTCACCTACTATTAATAAGATAGTAGTGGTTAAGAGAGGATTAGTAAGAAGAGCTAAACTAAACTTCTTAAAGGGAATGAAGAAGGAATACAAGGTAAAAGAAAGAAATGCTTAATAAAAGTAATACAATGTTGTTGTATTACTTTTTATTTTACTATTGAACAATTATTATTGGTACTTAGGATGTCTCCTAGTATTGTGTTTGTATTGTAGATGGGATTAATAATAACTAGGGAATTATTAATAGATTCATTATCTAGCTTGGTAAGATTGATATTATTGGTAATAGACAAGTAATTACTAGAGTAAGTACATAGTAATTGGTATTGATCTAAAACTTTATTATAATTATTACAGTAGTTAATAATTATTCTATTCTCATCTTTATTCATGTCGTTATAAAGAAGAGTATACTCTTCTTTTATTGTAGCTAGTTTATCATTATTGAAGGTATAAGTAATATTTCCTTTATAAGCTTCCCAATTTATATAGATATCATTGGGTATTTTATAAAAAGATACATCTAATGTCTTATCGCACATATATGATGTAACTTCTTTTGTTTCTTCTTTTTCTACTATTTCTTTAGAACTTTTTATCTTTAATACACTATTATTGTTTACGATGTTTTCCCCCATTGTATAATTAGAGAATATGTTAATAAACATTATTACTGCTACTACTAGACCAATTATGGCACCTATTAATATAACTATGTCTTTTACTTTTTTTCTTTTTTCTTTTACTTCTTCCATGTCCACTTTTTTACCATCATCTTTAAAGTTAGTTATATCATCTATACTAAAGGTTTTTTCTTCTTTTTCTATTTTCTTTTTTAATAATTTTTTAAAACTGAAAGGTTCTTTAGGTGGTTTATAATCATTTACTGTTACTAAGTTTTCATTTTGAGTAGGAGTTGGCGTGGCTATTGGAACTGGATGTTGAGGGGTAGTTGTTTGTGCTGTATTATTAACAGGAGATGGGACTACTGGTTGTTGTTGTGCCTTTTGATTAAAGATGTCAAAAGCATTATCATCCATAGCATTATGGATGTTATAATTATTGTTTTCGTCTTGATTCATAATAGCCCTCCTATCATTATTATTATATCATTATTTGGTTAAAATATATATAGCTAAAAAGTAATATTTACTTAAAAAGATATTTGGGATAAAATAGTTAGTAGGGTGAATAATGTGAAAAGTAAGATAATAAAAAGTTTAAAAGACTTAATACCATATATAGTAATTATACTTGTAGTGGTATTGATAAGAAGTTATTTAGTAACGCCAGTAATGGTATCAGGAACTAGTATGTATCCAACACTAAAGGGAAAAGAAATAATGATTTTAAATAAATTAGATAAAGAGTATGTACGCTTTGAGGTAGTGGTATTAAAGACAGATCATGATGACATAATTAAAAGGATAATTGGATTACCTGGAGATACAGTTTCTTGTGAAGATGGTATTATTTATATTAATAGTAGAAAGATTAAAGATAAGTATGGATATGGTATTACGGAAGACTTTGAGAAAGTAAAGCTAGGTAAGAATGAGTACTTTGTATTAGGAGATAATAGGAGTAATTCTTTAGATAGTAGATATTATGGACCTTTTAATATAAATAGTATTAAAGGGAGTACTAAGTTTGTGCTATTTCCATTTACTAAGATGGGGAATATAGAGTAGTATGAGTATAATAGGTAATATATTGTGGATTATATTTGGAGGATTGTTAAGTAGTTTATCTTGGTTTATTGCAGGAATATTTTGGAGTGTAACAATAATAGGTATTCCTTATGGTCGACAATGTTTTAAGTTTGCTAAATTAACATTAAGACCTTTTGGTTATAAAGTTACATATGGAGGTGGGCCTATATCATTTGTTGTTAATGTTATATGGACTATATTCTTTGGTATTCCTCTTGCGATAGAGCATGTGGTAATAGGGTGTCTTTGGTGTATTACGATAGTAGGTATACCTTTTGGATTACAATTTTTTAAAATAGCTAAGTTGTCTTTAGCGCCATTTGGAGCTAAAGTAGGTAGGTAGTCATAACTTGTAAAAGATTGTAGAATAATTAAAGGTAATAAGGGAGATGTATTAATGTTATACTTGGGGTTAATAGTAGTTATTATTGTATTGGCAATTAATAATAGTGGCTTACATAATGAAATTTTAAAATTAAAAAATGAAATCTTTAAACTTAAGAAGGGTTCTAGTTTAAAGATGAATTATTGCCCTAAGTGTGGGTTTGATTTACGTGTGAATCCTTTTGTTGGTAATGATGTTATTAAGGAAGAAAAAAGAACTGTGGAAGTAGTTAAATCTATTAAACCTAGGGTACAAACGTCTGAGAGTGAGATTAAGAATAGTACTATCTTAACTGTAGGGGCTATATTAGTAATAGTAGCGGCTATAGTATTTTTAACAACTACTTGGAATACTTCTTTAGATATTGTTAAAACATTAGTAGTGTTCTTTATGTTCTTGGTTTTTTTAGGAGCGAGTTATATAGCCGGTAAGCATTTAAAGATACCACAAACCTCTAAGGTGTTTTTATATATAGCGTTATCTTATTTACCTCTGGTATTCTTTTCTATATCGTTATTTCATCTATTAGGAGATTACCTGTCCATTGGTGGAGAGGGTAGATACATATATTTATTTATTTCTTGTTTAATGCTATCTATTATATATGTTTGTATTATGAAGAAAAGGAATGATATATTTACTTGTGTAGGAAGTATTATTTTTGAAGTATTAAGTGTAATACTCTTGGTATTAGTATTTACTAAGAATATGGCTATTATATTTATTGGCTTAATATTGTACAAGTTAATAATAGATTATTTATATGATAAGAAAATATATTATTATAATGAAAATAT
>CAMYYH010000044.1 GCA_947303405.1 uncultured Mycoplasmatota bacterium | reverse complement strand
GAAATCAATTAGAAAGAATAATTAATAAGTATAAAGAAGTACCTATTCAAAATATAAATATAAGTGAATTTATTAAAGAAGTTATGAAAATACTTATTAAAAATAAAATATCTTTACCCAGAGATATCACTATGTTAATAAGGGGGATAGTAGTAATAGAAGGTACTTTAGAAATAATAAATCCTAGCATTAATCTTATTACTGTCTTAAAAAATAGAATGTCAAAAGAAGGTATAAGAAAATATCTTAATATTGATACTATTACTAAAGAAACTTATAATATACTAAAGAGTAGTAAGCATCTAACTCTTTTGCCGGAAGAAATACATACTACATTAAGTGAATTAAACAACGGCGAGACTAAAATAAACGTTGAAATAAGTGATTCGAGCAAACAAATAGATCGTATTGAGAAAATGGTCCATCGTGTTGTAGTATGTGCCTTAGATGTTGCCTTTATACTAGGAGCATCTTTGATAGCTAAACAAGATATAACTACAAAAGAACAAAGCTTTCTTTTCTATTTATATGTCATGATAGCTACAGTATTTACCATCTGGTTATTTATTAAAATGTATATAGATAAACTAAACAGAAAGAAGTAATAATAATGGTTAATTGGACTAATAAACATAAAAACTTTGTAATTACTTTAATAATATCATTACTATTAATGATTATAGTGGTTATTATTACTTACTTAATATATGTTTTTGGTTACTACGACAAAATAAAAGAAAACAATATCTTAGAAAACTTTAATTCCTATAAGTTTAATAGGGTATATGGTGATTTATACTTACAAGATAAAGAACATTTAACAAATAAGAATTTAACTAGTATTACAAATTTAATGTTTAATAGAATTAACTTAGAAAGAGTATTTAACACTTATTATTTAGATACTTCTAAGTACAACAGTAAATCCGAATTCCTCGATAACTACTTCTATGGAAACAATCCCATAGATACTAATGATATAGTTTATTACACCGAGGGGAAAACATCTGTTCTTTCTAGAAGAGTAACTAAATCAAAAGAATACATAGTTTCCAATAGTAAAAAGGAAAAAACTTCTCTAGGGATAATTAAGAATATTACTTTTAAAGCCCGTGCAGGAGACTCTATTAAATTAGATGAAGATAGAATATCTTGTAATAGAATTTGTACAATACATAAAATGTATAGTGGAATACATAATCTAGAATACTATCATAACGGATTTACTTACTACAGTATTATAAAAATAGATAAAGATAATACTATTATAGATATTAATAATATAGATAACTTAGTAGCTATATCTAAGGAAGTAAATACTAATATCTTTGATAATATTAATCTAAAAGTAGGAATATACTCTTTAGATAAGTGTAACTTACCTAGCGGGTGTCCATCTACTACATATAGTTATCTTACTATTAATTTAGATAATACAGTATCTTATTATACTTATTTAGATGTTGATAAAGCAGGGGATTCCTATTCTGGTACCTATAAAATAGAAAATGGTATTATTATCATGGAATTTACGAAACAAACCTATATAGATGCTGATAGCAAACAAATAGAAATAGATAATAATCTAAAAATGACCTTTAATATTACCAGTGATACTAGTTTTTCTAATAATGACTTAGAATTTGTATTTAAAGCTTAAAACAATAATACTTACATAAACTAATCAAAAATGATATAATTACAGTAACAAATACTAAGGAGGTGTTAAGTAATGCTTAGTACCGAAGATAGAATTACTAAAACAAATCTTTCTCCAAGAGTAATAAAAATATTACACGACAATAATATCTATTTTATAAAAGATATCTGGGTTCTAAAAAGAAAAGATTTAAAAAAGATGAGCTTAACAGATAAAGAAATAAAGAGCGTTATTATCACCTTACAATTAGAAGGACTAGACTTAGGTAAAAAAATCTATGATTAAAGACTACCTATAGTCTTTTTTTAGAAAGAAGTATTTTATGAAAGTTCTAATTGCCTCAGATATCCATGGTAATTTAGAATACACTAAGAAATTAGATGATTTATGTAATAAAGAACATTTTGATAAAATAATATTACTAGGCGATATCTTAAATAATTATTATTACTATGATCCCAAAGAAATAGATGAAATAATAAGAATTCTAAATAAAAGAGCCACAATTACTACCGCTGTTAAAGGTAACTGCGATAGGGGCTATGAATTAGATCGATTGAATTTCTCCCTTGTAAACGAAATTGATAAGATAGATCTAGATAATCATAGTTTCTTTATTACTCATGGTCATTTATATAATAAATATCACTCTTACTTAGATAATAATTATACTATATCAGGACATACCCATATTTATAATTTAGATGGTATTCACCTAAATCCTGGTAGTGTAGGGTTCCCAAGAAGAAATAAAGAACATACTTGCTTCATATATCAAGATAATTTTTTGTACCTAATTGACATAGATACACAAAAAAAGATACAATATAAAGCGTTATAAGCGAGAAAAAACTATATATTTCTTGATTTTATAGTATAATAGCAGTAGGTGGGTGGTATTTATGAAGGAGAAGTATATGGCAAGTCTTATGGGCTTTGCAATAGGTAATGCAATAGGCGTACCCGTTGTATCTAAAAGTCGTAGATCACTATTAAGAAAGCCAATTACTAAGATGGAAGGCTATGGAACCTATGAGATGGATGAAGGTACATGGTCAGATGATACATCTATGCTAATTGCTACAATAGATTCCATCAATGAGAAATGTGCGATTGATATCAAGAATATTGCCGATAATCTTCTGTCTTGGAAGAAATTTGCCGATTATACCCCATCTAAAGAAGTATTCTCTATAGGAGATACTACTAAAGAAGCCCTAGAAGCTTACGAAAAAAATAGAGACGAAAGTCCCGATAAATTTGGTTTAACAAAAGTAGATAACAATGACAATGGCTCTTTAAAGAGAATTATTCCTCTTGCTTTCTACGCGGTTGAAAGGAAATTAAAAGATGTAGAAATACTAGAACTAGTTAAACAAGTATCATCTATTACTCATGCTCATGAAATAAGTATAATGGGATGCTATATATATGTAAGATTAGTAATGTTCTTACTAAACGGTAAAGATAAATACTCGGCTTATAGTATGACTAAGTGTGTAGATTATACGATGTTTTCAGAAGAAGCTCAAGAAGCCTATTCACGTTTAATAAAAGAAGATATTTCTAAACTAGTAGTTAAAGATATTAGATCAACCAATTATATCGTAGATACTTTAGAAGCGGTTATATGGGTGATGCTAAAAAGTGAGTCATTTACTGAAGCAATAATTGGTGCTGTTAACTTAGGGGAAGATACTGATACTATTGGCGCTTTAACTGGTGCATTAGCAGGTATATTATATGGTTATTCTTCTATCCCTGAGAACTGGTTAGAAAAGATAATAAAAAAAGAATATCTCTTAGATATATTTGAAGAATTCAGTGAAAATAAATATAAATAGAAGGGGGATAATTATCCTCTTTTATATGATATATTCATGAGGTGAAATATGAACAGGAAAATATTTATAATCGCATGTCTTACTTTATTATTAGATCAAGCTACAAAAATAATCTTGGAGAGTCACTTACTTCTAAAAGGGAGTATTACTATAATAAAGAAATTATTTAAGTTAACATTAGTCTACAATAAAGGAGCAGCTTGGGGAATATTTAGTAATAACAAGGCTTTATTAATAATAACTACTATTCTAGCTATTATTATAACTACTTCTTTTATTAAAACCTTTAAAAACAATAATAGAAATAACTTAGCCTTTGGTTTATTAATAGGTGGAATGCTAGGTAACTTAACAGATAGATTATTATATGGACATGTAAGAGATTTTCTTGATTTCAAAATATTTAACTATAATTATCCAATATTCAATATAAGTGATATAGCTATTGTTGTAAGTGTCATATTACTAATAATAGCTATAATAAAAGGGGAAGATACTGATGGAGATAAAAGTCTCACAAAGTGATATTAGATTAGATAAATATCTAGGCGATAATACTGAATATAGTCGTAATCTAATTCAAAATATGTTAGATGCTAACTATATAACAGTCAATAATAAAAAAGAAAAAGCTTCATATAAAGTAAAAGAAAATGATATTATAACTATCAAAGAAGGCTTTATCAAAGATACTGATATAAAACCCACTAATATACCAATAGATATTATCTATGAAGATAACGATATCATGGTAATAAATAAACCATCCGGTTTAGTGGTTCATCCAGGTAATGGCAATTATGATAATACCTTAGCTAATGGTTTAATGTATTATACTAATGAACTAAGTGATATAAACGGTGAAGAAAGACCTGGTATAGTACATCGTATCGATAAAGACACTTCCGGCTTACTATTGATAGCTAAGAATAATAAAACCCATGAGATATTAGGAGACTATTTTAAAAATAAAAAAGTTAAAAGAGAATACATAGCTTTACTATGTGGAGAATTCCCTCACGATTCAGCAACAATAGACGCTCCTATAGGTAGATCTAGTAATAATCGCAAAAAGATGACCGTTACTGATAAAAATAGTAAAAACGCTACTACTAATATGAAAGTTTTAAAAAGATATAAAGGATATACCTTAGTTAGCTGTATCCTTGAAACAGGAAGAACTCATCAGATAAGAGTTCATATGGAATATATAGGCTATCCTGTCTATAATGATCCAGTATATAATAAAAAGAAGTCTAATTCTTTTGGACAATTCTTACATTCTGCTAAAATGACCTTTAAACATCCAATAACTGGTAAAGAGATGCATTTTGAATGCCCACTACCAAAAGAATTTCAAGACTTTATAGATAAATTAGAAGATAAATAGGAGGAACATAATGAGTATAGTTGTTATGGATAAAAAAGAAGAATTAATTATGCGCCTGGTACACTATTTTATAACCGAAGAGAATTACAATCCGATTGTTGTAAATGGTGTAAAAGATGAGATATGGTTAGAGAATAGTGAAGGACCATACTATATTGTACGTATTAATTCTAACAATATATTTAATAAAGAACAGTTAAACTTTGACCACTTTAAAACTAAAAGTATCGTTAAACAAATAAAAAAGAAAACCTTTAGTTTTAATGTTAATACACTTAACATTTTATTAGATTTAAATGAAAATTTAGAACTAGAAGCGGCTAAGAATATTGTAGATGCGCCTATCTTTGATACTGAGAAAGCTATTACCAATGAAAATATCTTAGAAGCTTTTCCTAATATTAATGAAAAACTATTAAAAGACACTACAGGTATAGATTTAATGATTAATGTTACTAAGGATATCAACGAAAAGACAGAAAGAGAAAATCGTCAATACGAAAAGACTTTCAGTACCAAAAAGATATATCTTACTCAGATAATAATGTCTCTATGTGTAATAGGTTTTATGATAACTATTCTATATGGAGGTTTAGATACTTTAGTAGATGCTGCTACTAGCACTTTAACAAAATTAGGGGCTAATAATATCCAATATCTTCAAAATAAAGAAGTATGGCGTTTAATAACTTATATGTTCTTACATGGTTCCTTATTACACTTACTAGTAAATATGTACTCTTTATACATAATAGGTTCACAAATAGAAACATATTATGGTAAAGCTAAATTTATAATTATTTACTTGGTAAGCGGTATATGTGGAGGCTTATTATCTGCTATAGGTATTGGTGGTGGAACTATATCTGTTGGTGCTTCCGGGGCTATTTTCGGTTTACTAGGAGCCTTAGCTTACTTCGGTTATCATTATCGCTTGTTTTTAGGTAACGTTCTAAAAAACCAAATAATCCCTGTAATATGCTTAAACTTATTAATCGGATTTATGCTACCGGGTATTGATAACTTTTGCCACATTGGTGGTTTAATAAGTGGTATCTTTATAGCTATGGCTCTAGGAGTAGATGGTAAAACAAAAAAGAGTGAAAGAATAAATGGTTCCATATGCTTAACTATATTTATAATCTTTAATATATATATGATATTTTTTAGATAAGCAAACAAGCAAGAAATTCTTGCTTTTTATTTACAAAATAAGTTCTAAACTATATAATAAAATGTAATTTTAAAAAAGAAAGGATATAGTATTTAAGATTTATTAATATACTATATAGGATGATTTACATGAATGGCAAAGATTTTTTTGAACTAATAAAAAAAATAGTTAAAAAAGAGACGTATTTTAAGTGGCCCGAAAGAGTAGTTAACACAAAAAAAATCACAAGCGAACTGGATCTAAGATTAGCTGGAGATAGCCCACTTGAAGAGGGTGTTGAAATAAATAAAGGAGAAAAAGGTTGTGCCACCATCATAACAATACCAACCCAAAACCATAAACGTATTACTGTTGAACTAGATGGAACGAATTACAATCATATAGTAATACAGGCGAATGACTTTTTAGATATAATACATTTTTCCAGCGAGGATATTAACGAAAAAATAACAATAATGTATGCATATGATCAAGGATCAAAACGCTTTATACTAGAAAAAGAACTAAAAGGTAAAGGTACATCAACTTCTCATTTAGGAGTTTTGGAAAAAACAGAAGAAATGCTTAGCTTCGACAAAATAGAAGGTGCTTCCACATCTATAAAGAAATTAACAACGGGAAAAAGTTTTGAAATGGTATATTCATTCCACACTTTTTATATAGAAGGCGATGACCATAAACAACTATTTGAGCGCAACTTTGATTATTGTACACATAATAATTTGGGGGAAAAAATTAGAGGTTTAACTCAATGGGATGATATAAGCTATTATTTGACAAGTTTTTTTGAAATCCCTGTAGTAGGGCAAAATTTAGCATATATATATAATAGTCAAGAATTAAACGGGTATATAGAAGAATCATTTCAAAATATGTTGCCAGGTTTACCATATGATATTGCAATTAATTCTCCGCAACATATTAGCAGATGCAAAGCATTAGCAGGATTCACAACATCAGCAAGAATAAGTTCCATAACAAAACCAATATATTTTTTTACTAGATGTTTAGCCCCACAGTATTATATACCAAGAGCAAATATGCCTAGCACCGTAAAGGAAACAAATGATTTAGGAAGAGCTCTAATTGCCAAAATTCATAAGAAATAAATTTTATAAAATACAAAATAGGGGGAGATAATAATGAACGGTGAACAATGGTTTGAAAAGCTTATAAAAACATATATACAATATTGCCAAAATAAACCGACGGTTATATTCGTAGGAATGGGTAGTGGTGAATCAAAGGATTTTGTTCCTCCAAATTATTTGGAAGAATTGCGAACAAGATGGACAGATGAAAAACTATATTATGTATTCAGCGAACTAGATTTAAGTTTGCATGGAGATTTCCCTTTATCGCAAAATCCAACTATTAAAAAAGGGGATAAGCATGATAGTGGAACGATTATTATAGATACAGAAGCGGGTAGAAAAGTTACAATAGATTATGCAACAAACGGTGAATTGTTTTTTTCGATATATGCAAGAGATTCAGTGACTAGAATCTTCTTACAACGATTCGATGCTGAATGGATTAGCCCAGTTACAATATTTCAAATCTTCGATCAAGCAGATAAAAGATTTATTTTAAAAAAAGAACTATATGGTGAGTATCAATCCTTGTCTACATTATCGGTATTACCTAGAGAAAAAGCAAAAAACCAATTATCAGAGATTAATAGTGTCGGAATAGGCCAAGTATATGGTCATTATTATGCTGGATGCAAAGAGACCTTAATGGCTTATATTCTTAGAACATACCAATCGGATAATGGAATAACTGTTTGTAATTATGGAACGGACGATTCCGGAGATGCTAGAGGCTTTAAAGGATATGCTGAAGTTGAGAATCAAAATTATATGGTAATGTTTCCATTTAAACATAGGCTTTTAGAAAATGCCCGTGAGCCTAATAATTTTAATAAAGTTATAAATTCGTTAATGAATGATACTCTTCTCCATGTAGATGATGATATAAGTTGTAGAAAAGATGATCCAAAAAAACCTATATTTTTTGCCTATCCGGAAAGCTATTTGGCAGGATATCAACCAAATCCTTATGAAAGAATAGCATATCCTACAAGACCAATAACGATAAGCAACCATCATATACCGGATTATAGTAATACTCAAGGATTAGAAGACCCTATGAAACTACCCGGAGATATAACGTACGTGTTAACGCAAAAAGAAAAATAGATGCTAATAATTATATATAAAGGGGTAGGAGTAGTAGGGGAAGCTAATAGATTTAGTAATAACTAAATTCCATAAAAATAGTTCTAAATTTAGTGATACTAAAAAAATGTAGAAACAATAATCAATAAATAATTTACAATAAGTATAATAATAAAAAATAATAAAAAAAAGGATAGATAATAATGAATAAAGAAAAATGGTATGAAGAATTATTAGAAATATATAAATCACAATACCCTAACCATGCCCTAGAAGATACTAATGAAGAAATGAGGGCTTATATTAATCATGAACTTGATTTGCAATTAAGATATGATGAAATTGATAAAGATAGTATTACCTCTAAAATTTTAAAAAACCCTAGTCTAGATAGAACAATAACATTACGCACTAAAAGAGGAAAAATTATTAACATATTTAGTTCAGGTCATAAAAATAGAATACTGCT
>CAMYYH010000043.1 GCA_947303405.1 uncultured Mycoplasmatota bacterium | reverse complement strand
CATTTGACTTTTAATCAAAGGGTCTGGGGTTCGAATCCCCAGCGGGTCACCATTCGTTTTTTAGTTCAAAAAGTTGAACTTTTTATTATAAATAGCGCTTGATGTTTTGCGCTCATAGCTCAATTGGATAGAGCGTTTGACTACGGATCAAAAGGTTAGGGGTTCGACTCCCTTTGGGCGCACCATATATTCGGGAAGTAGCACAGCTTGGTAGTGCACTAGTTTTGGGAACTAGGGGTCGCAGGTTCGAATCCTGTCTTCCCGACCATTTTTAGTTTAAGAAGTCTTTTATAAGCTTTTTTTTTATGCTATAATTGGTTTAGGATAGGGATTAATATGAATAATAAAAATGGTTTTACGTTTGTTGAGATATTAGCTATTATTGCAATTCTTGCTGTACTTGCTGTTGGAGCTTTTGTTTTAGTTAATAATACAATTATTAAACAAAAGGTTAAATTAGGAGTAGCAGCAGAAAAAACTATTGGTGAGGCCGCTGTTTCCTATTTTATCAATAATGGTCAATTATATTTAGTGCCTTGTACTAATTCGAGCGGTAATCCTTTTACTATTACTGAGGCGAAGGTTGAGAGTTTGAATAATAGGTTGAGGACTGATTCGGGATATACTAGTGCAGCCACAAATGAGGATAAAGTAGCTTTCTTTAAACAAAAGGCAGCTCAAATTAATTCTGATTCTACCTTTAAGGCTGGATTTAATTCTATTATTTCGGTAAAAGATAATGCATGTTATAAAGCTATTTCGGTTGGCGAGTTAATTGATTTGGGATTTGTATCCGATGGCGCTGAAATGTGTGAGAGGGCTTCAATTGTTATAGTTTATAGAAAGATTACTAGTACTAATAGTGCTGGGGAGATAACTAGTGTTCAGGAAAGAAAACTATGTACTAAAGCTTAGTTAGAGTAAACGTTGAGTTTACTTTTTATTTTTGTTTACTTATGGTATAATAATACCAATTTAAGGGGCGATACTATGAATAATATAGTAGTATTATATCTTTCTAAACGATGTTGCATTTGATATATAAAAAATATAGTTTAGAAAGAAGAGGTAATAATGAAATTATATAATACTTTAACTCGAAAAGTTGAAGATTTTGTGCCAATTGAAGATGGCAAAGTAAAGATGTATACATGTGGGCCAACTGTTTATCATTATGCTCACATAGGCAATATGAGAAATTATGTAGGCCATGATATTTTAGTTAGGACTTTCAAATATTTGGGGTTTGAAGTTACTAGAGCTATGAATATTACCGATGTGGGGCATTTAACTAGTGATTCTGATTCTGGTGAGGATAAGATGATGAAAGCTGCTCGTCGAGAAGGTAAAACGGCGATGGAGATAGCTAAGTATTATTCCGAAGCATTTTTTAATGATTATGATAAGTTGAATCTTTTGAGACCAGATATTTTAAAACCCGCTACTGGGGAAATTGATATGTATATTAAAATGATTACTAAGTTATTAGATGATGGATATGCTTATATATCTGGTGGAAATGTTTATTTTGATGTATCAAAGTTAAAAGATTATTATGTTTTGACGAATCATGTTGCTGATGAAATGGTTGTTGGTGCTCGAGAGGGAGTTGAAGAAGATTCTGCTAAAAAGAGTCAGGCTGATTTTGCTTTGTGGTTTACAAGTTCTAAATTTGAGCATCATGAATTACAATGGGACTCTCCTTGGGGAAAAGGATATCCTGGATGGCATATTGAGTGTTCTGGTATTTCCATTAAATATCTTGGCGATAAGATTGATATTCATGGTGGAGGGGTAGATAATATTTTCCCTCATCACACGAATGAGATTGCTCAAAGTGAGAGTTACTTAGGACATAAATGGGTTAATTATTGGTTCCATAATGAACATCTTTTAGATGAAACTGGTAAAATGTCTAAATCAAATGGAGCAATTTTAACAGTATCTTTATTAGAAGAACAAGGATATGATCCTTTAGCTTTTAGATTCATGGTGATAAATTCACATTATCGTAAACAGTTGTTGTTTACTTATGACGCTCTTGAACAATCGCAATCAACTTATAAAAAACTTCGCAATCGTGTTTTAAATATTACCGATGAGGGAGAATTTAATGAAGAGTTATTTAAGAAATATGATCAACGTTTTGTAATAGAAATTAGCAATGATTTGAATACGGCAAATGCATTATCAGTTTTGTATGAAGTATTAAAAGATAGTGAGTTAAGTGGCCATACAAAATTGGAGTTAATTAGGAAGTTTGATACTGTTTTTGCTTTAGATTTAACTAAGCCTTTTGATGTGAAAAATGTTGATAATGAATATATTGAAGAGATGATTGAAAAAAGAAATGAAGCGAAAAGGAATAAAGATTTTGCCTTAGCTGATTCGATTAGAGAAGAATTATTTAGTAAGGGTATTGTTATAAAGGATACAAGAGAAGGAACTATATATGAAGTAGTTAATTAGGAAGAGAGAGTTTATATGAAAAGAAATTTGTTAGGTATTTCTTTGATAACTTTGGTAGGATTATATGTATTAATGTCAGTAGTTATCATTGGTTTTTTCTTAATTATGGGATTACCTGTTCAAAATGGTATATTAATAAGTATTTTAGTATTAATAGTGCAATTTTTTATTTCCCCATATTTGACGGATTTAACAATGAAATGGTTCTATCATGCTAGTTTTGAGGCTGAAATACCAGATTATTTGAAAGAGTTTATTAGTGCTGAATGTACTAAATACAAAATGAATTATCCTCGTATGGGGTATATTGATGATGGGGCGCCTAATGCCTTTACTTATGGGCATACTAAGAATGATGCGCGCATAATACTTACTAAAGGTATATTTGATCTTCTTAGTGAAGAAGAGGTAAAAGCAGTAGTTGGTCATGAATTAGGTCATGTTACGCATTATGATATGCTATTTATGACTGCAGCTGAGTTGGTACCACTTGTTTTATACTATGTATATGAGCTATGTTCTAAAGATAATAATTCTAATGATGATAGTAATTCGGGCCAATATAAAGTTATGGCTGGCTTAATTGCTTATCTATTATATATAGTGTCTGAATATATAGTATTATGGTTATCTAGAACTAGAGAATATTATGCTGATGCGTTCTCTATTAAGGAAACACGTAATCCGAATGCTTTAGCCAGTGCTTTAGTTAAAATAGGTTTTGGTCTAGTTACTAGTGATGATGGTAGTAAAAAGCATTCAACTAAAAATGTTGGAGCTCTAGGAATATTTGATGCTAAGACTAGTAAGTCTTTAGTAGTTTCTACTAATAATAATATTGAAGATAAAACTCTAATAAAGAACTCTATGAAATGGGAGATGTGGAATCCTTGGGGATTTATATGTGAACTTAATTCTACACATCCATTAATATCTAAGAGATTAATTAATATATCTAAATATTCTGGAGAGTATAATCAGGAACCATATATAGAGTTTGATTTACAAAAACCGGAAAGTTATTGGGATGATTTCTTTGTAGAATTATTTATTGGTTATGCTCCTTTTTTATCTTTATTACTAGGAATTATTTATTCTTTTGTTATAGCTTATGATGAGGATTTTATGGTAAGTATGGGTGTTACTTTATTATTAACTGCTATATTTATGTTTATTAGGTTTAAAAGATCACATAGGGGGGGATATACTGATAATACAGTAGCTAATTTATTGGGAGAAGTTAAAGTATCAAATGTTACTGCCATACCTTGTGTATTAAAAGGAAAAGTAATAGGGCGTGGTAATCCTGGTTGTATCTTTAGTGAAGATTTTATTCTTCAAGATAATACTGGTATAGTATTCTTAGATTATAATCAACCATTAACTATTGTTAATAAGATATTTGCTTTATTTAAGTCTCAAGAATATATGGATAAGACTATTAAGGTAAAGGGATGGTATAGACGTTGTCCAGTACCATATGTAGAAATATATGAAATGGATATAGATGGTAAGACTAAGAAGGTATATACTTATATGTTTTCCTTAGTGTTTATGGGATTATTGTTAATCGTATCTATTATAATGATATTAAAGGGTCTTAATATTTTTTAAGACCTTTTATATGTTAGGGGTGATAAAATGCTTTTAGATTTATTAAAAGATGAATATAGTGAAGAGGATATAACTAAGATACAAGATGGTTTAACTAGTAGAGTAACTACTTTTAGGATAAATACTCTTCATAATAATAGTTCTATAGATATCTTAAATAAGAGTACTAAGTATAAGAGAGTATCATGGTATGATGATGCATATATATTTGAGGGAGATAAAAAAGAGTTATTAGATTTAGACTTATATAGTAATGGGGATATTTATATACAAGGTTTATCTTCTATGTTACCACCTTTAATACTGGATCCTAATGAAAATGAGATGATATTAGATATGACTGCTTCTCCCGGATCAAAGACATCTGAGATAGCAGCTTTAGCTAATAATAGGGCTATAATAACGGCTGTAGAGAAAAATAAGATTAGATATGATAGATTAAAGTATAATATGGATAAGTTAGGGGTTAAGAAGATTAGTATTATAAAACAAGATGCAAGGTATTTAGATGATAATTATATATTTGATAAAATATTATTAGATGTTCCTTGTTCGGGAAGTGGTACTTTAACTAATATAAATGATTTTGATGTGTCTTTATTTAATCGTATTAGTGCTATTCAAAAAGAATTAGTAGATAAAGCTATAAAGATGTTAAAGGTTGGGGGGATATTGGTATATTCAACTTGTAGTATATTGAAGAAAGAGAATGAGGATGTTATTAATTACGTATTATCTAAGTATAGTAATATGGAATTAGTAAGTATAGATAAAAGTAGATATAAAAATATTGAATTGTTACCTAGTAGTGTAAAAGAGTGTTTAAAAGTAATGCCTAATAAGTATTATGAGGGTTTTTTTGTAGCTAAATTTAGGAAAAAGTAAAACGTAAAATCTTGCTGTAAATTGCTATTATAAGTAATTCTTTTATTACTTAAATTGTGCTATTATGAAACTAGAAAGAAGATGTGAAATGGAAAAGAATGAGAATAAAATATTATATATAATAATAGGAATATTGTTATTAATAATCGGTATTGGTGCTGGATATATGGTAGGTACTAATAAAGCGGATGTAAACATAGAAGAAAAAGAAAAGAATAATAACAAACTAGAAGAAAGAAAAGATGGAGAAACTCCGGTAAAAAATGATAATGAAGAAAACAAAAAAGATTTAGCTACTGGAACATTAGAATCAAATGGTAAAAAAGATTCTATTGAAATAAATTTAAATGGCAAAAAGAATATACTATTGTTAGAAAATAACAAAAAAGAAGATGGTGCTATTAAATTTGGTAATACTGATATAGATTTAATGATAAAATATGGAGTAGGTCCAGGTGTAGTTCATGATACTGTTTATAAGTTAAACTATAATGTTGTATTAGGTGAAGACAACAGAGAATACTTAGTAGTTAGTTATGGGGAATCACTTCAACAATATTTATTAATATTAAACGATGATACTCGTATAATAGGTCAATATGGTTCTTTTTATAGAAATGCTAAGTTCTATTCTAATAATGATGATTGCTTTGTTTATACAGACGAAGAAAAAATACTATATAATGTAGAAGGAAATGATGTTTTATTCTATAAATATAAAGACGGTTCATTTAAACAATCAACTGGTGCTACTTTGGAAGAAGTAAAAATAATAATAGATAATAATGGTATTACTGAGAGTGCAACAGGTAATACTCTAATAAGTAAAGTAGGACAATGTACATAGGAAATGCATATCAATTGATATGCTTTTTTTATAATATAATAAAACAATCAAAACTTCTCTAATAAATAAAAAATAACTAATTATTATAGTCTTAACACAAAAAAAGATGTATTATATACATAGAAAAGAGGAAGAATATGAAAAAATATTTAAGTTACATAATAACTATTATAATTGGTTTTATACTATATTATTTGTTATTACCACCAATTAATTTACATAGTGCTAGTTTTTATTTCTTTGTAATAATACTATTAGTAGTATTTATGTTTAGCTATAGTATCTTTAATGCTAGTAAGACGACTATTGATTTATTATTTGGTAGAATTAAAATAAAAAGTGTAAAGAGTAATGATAAGGTATATGGTATATGTATTGGAGCTATTGTTGTAATAATAGGGGGAATTATTCTTGTTAATATTATTTGTTCTCCTATATTTAATGCCAAGAGTTATCATAATCGTATTAAGATAGATGAAACGGGAGATTTTACAAAAGATGTTAAAGAAGTAGACTTTAATTCTTTGCCCCTATTAGATAGAAAGTCATCAGAAGTTTTAGGTGATAGAGTAATGGGGCAAATGAGTGAGTGGGTTAGTCAATTCTCAGTATCTGATACGTATACACAAATTAACTATAATGATTCTATTATAAGGGTTACACCATTAGAATATGCTGATGGGATTAAATGGTTAACTAATAGAAGAGAAGGGATAAAGGGATATATTACTGTTAATAGTGTTAATGGAAAGACTGAGTTAGTTAAACTTAACAAGGGTATGAAGTATGTTCCTAGTGCTCTATTTAATGATAAGATGGAAAGACGACTTAGATTTAAGTATCCAACTACTATATTTGATAATATTTCTTTTGAAATAGATAATGAAGGAAATCCTTATTATATTATTACTACAACAGATTATACGGCTGTTGGTTTAAAAGAGAAGGTAACAGGGGTTATTATATATAATCCAATTACCGGAGATTCAAAGAGGTATAGTAAGGATAAAATACCTTCTTGGGTAGATATAGCCTATTCTGCTTCATTAGTAATTGAACAAGTAGATGATTGGGGTACCTATAATAAGGGGTTCTTTAATAGTATATTTGGTCAAAAGAATGTAGTTAATACAACGGATGGATATAATTACTTAGCGATGGAAGATGATATCTATTTATATACAGGTATAACTAGTGTAGTATCTGATGAATCCAATTTAGGATTTATACTATCTAATATGCGTACTGGGGAGACTAAGTATTATAGAGTTGCTGGTGCTGAAGAGTATAGTGCGATGAGTAGTGCTGAAGGACAGGTACAAGATATGGGATATACATCAACTTTTCCACTTTTGATTAATCTGCAAGGAAAACCTACTTACTTAGTTAGTTTAAAAGACGATAATGGTTTGGTTAAGATGTATGGATTTATAGATGTAGTAGATTATCAAAAGGTCGTAGTAACTGATAGTTCTAAGGGAATATTAGTTGCGAAAGATAATTATTTGAAACGTATAAAAAAAGATGTTAAAGATGATGAATTAGTTAGAGAGACTATAGTTATTGATAGAATTAATACAGCAATAATTAATGGTTATACGAATTATTATATAGAGAGTAAAAATAAAAAGTATAGAGTTAATATTTCTATTGACGAGAATTTGCCTTTTTTAAACGTTGGTGATAGAATAGACATCGGCTATTACAAAACGGAAGAAAATGTAATAGAAATAGAAAAAATTTATTGAAATTGGGGGAATTATTTATGGACTATAATCGAAAAAAAGCTTTAGCAACATTTCTTGTTATGGCAATGACTGCTATGACTACTGGATGTTCTTTTGGGAATGGCTCTACAGCCAAACAACCAGCCGCAGCAGCTGCTACTGAACAGCAAGGAGCAGTTGAAGATGTTGGAGAAGCTGCTACTGAACAACAAACAGTTGAAGCTGTTGGAGAAGCGACTACAGGGTCTACTATTGAAGAAACTGAGGGAACAATTACTTTAGTAGATGCTGCTAAGAAAGGTTTAACACTTGATGATGTTACTTATGGTTATGATGATGAAAACCATATTATTGGAACTGAAATACTTGATGGAAAGAAATTTAATCTTAGTGATAAGAAAGTAAAAAAAATTACTGTTTATAATAATGAAGGGGCAGTAGATCACTATGTACTTAAGTGTGATGAATTAAGTATGGTAGTTACAACTGAACAAATGAACAATGTTACTGAGGGCACTATACAAGGAGATAATATAGATATCGAATATTCGTTTGATTTGAAAAACGGAAAATATAATAAGCTTACTTATGAATTGGTTCCTGGCGGTTCAAAAGAAAAAGACAAAAGGAATTTAATAGAGCGTGAATCATTAGAAGTTGCAACTGGTAAAACCAAAAAGTATTCTAATTATGATGCTGAAGAGTATGCATTAACTGTAGTTTGTTATGATGTGGATAATAATATTGAATATGTGCTAAATAGGGAATATGACTCTAGTCATAATATCATTAGTAAAGTATATTCTAATGCAGAAGGAGACGTATATAGGATCCAATCTTTTGAGTATATATTTGATCCCGATACTTCTAATAAAAAAAATGTAATTACCACCACAAAAGAAAATGGTCATACAATTGTAACTAATGAAGAAGTAATTGACAAAGAACATAGTGAAATTTTAGAAATAATTTTTGATGGTGTTAATGTAACTAAAGAACAATATGACAACTTATTAAAAGGTACCATAGTTGATGAAAAAGGAAATACTATAGTGTGCGCTATTGTAGATGGTAAGTATACTGAAACTTATGTACAACCTGTCGAAGTAGCTGCTGCTGGAATAACTGAGCAACCTACTGAAGGAGAAACCGAAGTAGCTGCTGCTGGAGTAACTGAACAACCTA
>CAMYYH010000042.1 GCA_947303405.1 uncultured Mycoplasmatota bacterium | reverse complement strand
TCATTCCTTCATCTACTAAGTCACAAGCAATCTTTAAAGCAGCTTTAGCAGTTCTTTTACCATTTCTTGTTTGTAACATATATAGTTTACCATGTTCAACAGTAAATTCCATATCTTGCATATCTCTATAGTGTTCTTCAAGAGTTTTGCAAACTTTCTCAAATTCTTTAAATGCTTCAGGGAATTTTTCTTTCATTTCAGCAATTTTCATTGGTGTACGAACGCCAGCAACAACATCTTCACCTTGAGCATTAGTTAAAAACTCTCCAAATAGTCCTTTTTCTCCTGTAGCTGGATCTCTTGTGAAGGCTACGCCCGTACCACAATCATCACCCATATTACCAAAGGCCATTGATTGTACATTTACAGCTGTTCCCCAAGAATAAGGGATATCATTGTCTCTTCTATAAACATTAGCTCTTGGATTGTCCCATGAACGGAATACAGCTTTAATTGCACCCATTAATTGTTCTTTAGGATCATCAGGGAATTCAGAACCGATTTTCTTCTTATATTCGGCTTTAAATTGATTTGCTAATTCTTTTAAGTCTTCAGCAGTAAGTTCCACGTCTTGTTTAACGCCTTTTTTCTCTTTCATTTTATCGATTAGTTCTTCAAAGTATTTTTTACCAACTTCCATAACAACATCTGAATACATTTGAATAAATCTTCTATAACAGTCCCAAGCCCATCTTTCATTATTAGATTTTTCGGCTAATATTTTTACAACTTGTGGATTTAAACCTAAATTTAGAATTGTATCCATCATACCTGGCATAGAAGCTCTAGCTCCTGATCTAACTGATACTAATAATGGGTTTTCTTCATCACCAAATTTTTTACCAGTTATTTCTTCTAGTTTTAGTATATACTCATTAATTTGTGATTGGATTTCTTCATTTATTTCTTTTCCATCCTCATAATATTGAGTACACGCTTCTGTAGTAATTGTAAATCCTTGAGGTACTGGTAGGCCAATATTAGTCATTTCTGCTAAGTTTGCACCTTTACCACCAAGTAATTCACGCATATCTGCTTTTCCTTCTTTAAAAAGGTATACATATTTGTGCACAATTATTCCTCCTTTGTTGTATCACGTACAAAATTATATCAAAAATAGGTTTTCTTGTAGAGGAATACCGCCTTGTTTTTACATAATTTGACGATTATTTAAGCTTATCTTTAATCTTGAAACCATTAATATTAAATTTTCCTTGTCTCATAACGTATTTATATAAGATATCTATGTTTTTTTCGTTGGGTTCATCGAAACAGTTAATTACTAGTTTATTGAATCTATTATTTGGGAAATTTTTGATCTTATATTTTTCACGATATTGTTTATCTTTAAAGACTCTTTCTATCTTCTGAGGTGGTAGCAATAAGTAGTTATTGTTATATAGATACGCCTCTATTAAAGCGTTTAAGGCGTTATAATAGGGCATCTTCTTATGATATATACACGCTTTATAATCATCATACATATCCCAGGCTTTATAGTATCTTTTGATATCTACTTTATTCTTTTTATTTATATAATAACGTGCTTTTCTTCTTAGCTTTTTTAATAGTTCTTTATTACCATATATGATTTTGCCATTAATTAGCATGTTCGCAATACTGCCACCATGACCTCTGGCATCTTTTTTTAGGTATTCTTTGATTTTATGAACCGGATTCTTGAAGTACTCTATTAAATAGTTATTTATTATTATATTTCCTCTTTCTCGGTATTTTATGTTGTCTTTTAATACTATATATATATCTATATCACTATATTTATTATTATTTCCCACAGCATAACTGCCTACTAGTAGTATCAGTTCTACTTCTCTTAAATCTAGATACTTCTTTATAAAATTATCTATTGGTTTATGAGGGATAGGTCACTAAATCTTTCATATTTTTTCCTTCTTTCCATATTTTTATTTCTTTTAAAAAAGTCACATATAAAGATGTGACTATGAGTTACTTCATGCAGGATTTATCATCCTTATGTAGTTTAATATACATACTCACTAAGAGTACATCTGGACACCACTAAGATATATTTATGAATGACAAAATAGATCTCTTGTAGTGTAGATCGTACGATAAATTTTCTCAACCCTTTACGGGTTGATGTGGATTTGAATAAATTGAATTGCTTCATAAATATCATCTCTTTCCTTTTTTGTCGTGGTTCTAAAAAATAAAAAAGCCACGAACAATTATATCGTGACTCCGATTTCTCGTGTAGGTTTCCCCAGCACAGCTCGTATATACTTATGTGCTCTCACTAACCCCAATATACCATACATTGTTTAGGTTGTCCATTTTTTCTATATGTTAGGGATATCCCTTGCTTTCTTTGTGTAAATACATCTATTAATTCTTTTAATAATTCTCTATCCATGTAATCCACATCTACGTATTGAGATTGAATACCTAGTGGTTCAGCATCTACCTTGGATGTAGTTTGGAAAATGGTATTTTGGTCTGTTAGTTCTGCTTTTTCATCTTCAGTAATGTACCCTTGACGAACATCTTCAAAGTCTTGAGGCGTATCATATAAGTATCCAACTGCCGCCCATGCTTGACGGTGCTCTATTAATTCTTCTACTAAGGCAAGATCTTTGTAGTTAATATATATACCAACTGTATATCCAGCCTCTTCTAGAATTCTACACTCAACTTCTAAAGCATTAATGATAGTTTGTCTTGATTCTTCACTTTCGTATAATAGGTCTTTATATAGACCTTCAATATCGAAATAAAAAGGTAAAGCGAATTGAATTAAGTTGTCATTTTCATCTGTTAATAGTTTTAGGATGTTTTCGGCCTCTTTTTTAGCTTTTTTTTCGTTTGTTGCGCTAGCTAAATAATAACCTCCGTAAGCAATATTGTATTCATCAGCCAATTTCCTATATTCATCAAATCTCTCATCTTTTATAGATACTTCTTCGCCATCGTCATCTATACCGAAACCAACTCTCATGATGATAAAATCCACATTAGATTCTTGTAACTTGTTAAAATCTATATCACCATTAAATTCAGAAATATCGATTCCTTTGGCCATAGTTGTAGGATCGACTGGGTCATAATTGGTTTTCCAATCACTTTCATCCTCGTTATCACTCTCATAATCTTCATTTTCTATTGGCTTTTCGTGATCGTTATATTCATCTTCGCTCTCATAATCTGGTTCGGCATCTTTTTCGTTACCAACATCTAGGTTATCGCTAGTAGCAACGTCTTCAGTAAATTCGCTAGACATATCTTCGTCTATGTTGGTATATTCTGCATCTTTTTCATTTTCTTCGTTTTGGGCTCTAAGACTATCGTTTATTATTGACCAAGGGATTCTAATAGTTTGTCCTACTTGTATAAGTGATGGATTCTCTATCTCGTTATAAGTAGCTATATCCATGTAATCTATACCATAATGGTTGGCTATACCACTTAGAGTTTCTTTCGGCCTTACAATGTGAATATTGTCTTTAAAACCGAGTTTATTATTTATTGGGGCAGTATAATCATTTCTTGCTGATGTAATTACCATATTATCACTAAACACTAGTTCATTTTCTCTTAATTTATTATTTATGTCACCATCATCTAGACAAATACCCATCGTATTATAATCCTTGTTTTCAGGGTCTCTAAGCTTTTCTAGTATGAAATCATCTGCAATTATTGTAAATTTTATTTTATTTTCTACTAAGTTATTAATTAGGGTTCTTACTTGATTAATATACTCCCATTTAATTTCATTTAGTACGGCCGGGGCATTAAATACGTCGATGTATATGTTCCCTATTTTGTTTTTAGCAATGGCCATTTTAATACTATTTACTATATCATAAGTAGTTTCCTCATCTAACTGCTTTGGCAACGTTATTTGAATGTCTTTATATGTTGTGTCTTCAACCTCTTCAAGTGCATTTGGATTTTTTTGAAGATCGACCTCAATTACTGAATAAGGGAACCATTTTGTGTCTGGTTTGCGCCCACTGCTAGTTATAAGCACAGCTGTTACGGCTATTGAAGCTAGTAATCTTAATGCTCTTCTTTTTAATTCTGTGTAGTTCATTTTTTTCACCCCTTTTTAGGCTTTGTATTTTAAACTAAATCTTCATATATGTAAAGTTTTGCTATTAATCTAAAGGTCATTTAAAAACAAGGAAAAATATTTCTTTGTTTTATTCTTTGGTTCTAGGAAATGCTTTTAGATATTCACTTTTTAATCTATCAGATGTTATATGAGTATATATTTGAGTTGTAGAAATAGATGAATGTCCTAATAATTCTTGAACACTTTTTAAATCGGCCCCATTATTTAGTAAATCTGTTGCAAATGTATGTCTTAATACGTGGGGTGATATATGATGCTTTATTGCTAAATCGTTTATTAATTTATTAATTATATTTTCTATACTACGACTAGTTATCTTATTTCCTAATTTATTCAGTATTAGATAGTTATTATGTTTATTTTGTAGTAATTCGGGTCTAGCCTCATCTAAATAGATATCTAATATTTCTTCGGCATATTCTCCATAGTAGGTTATTCTTTCTTTAGAGCCTTTTCCTAATACCCTTATCTCTCTTCTTTTTTGATCTATATTATCTATAGTTAGATTAACTAGTTCAGATACTCTTAATCCTGTTGCATATAGCATTTCTATAATTAATCTATTCCTAATGTTTAATGGAGTATCTAGAGGTATTGATTTAATAATATCTACTAACTCATTATATTGTAGAAAATTTGGTATTCTTTTATCTTTCTTAGGGTTTCTTATGCCTTTAAAAGGGTTGTTATCTATAATATTATGTATTTCTAAGTAAGTATAGAAATGTCTTAGAGAACTTAACATTCTAGAAATTGTACTTTTAGATGATTTATACTCAGTTTCTTCTTTTAATAGTAATCTTATTTGATCTTTAGTAATAGTTTTATAATCTATATCAGGATGCTTTTTTAAGAAAGTAACATATTTATTAGCCAGATCATTTTCATAACTTTCTATAGTAGTTTCAGGATATCTTCGTTCGTTTTTGAGATAACTTTTAAATTTCTCTATTTCTTCTCCTATTGTAATCATGAAATTTTTTCCTTCTATTTTTTTATTAGTGCTTTCTAAAGCGGTATTCGCCCTCTCCGGCTACTGGGATCGCGAATTGGTCAGATTCAATCCAATAAGGCGAGTTTCTAAAATCAAAGATACAGCGTTCCATTATCCTCTTGTAAAATGCGATGAATTCATCAAATTCAAAACTTGTTAAAGAGGAGTACATGGTCTCGTACTTTTTTAACCTCGCACTGTCCTCCGGTTTAAGTTTTATTTTTTCATTTTTTATAAATTCTTTTAGAGCAATTAGGTAATGCTTGAATTGATCTTCGGGTATATATACTTCCACGTCATACTGAGGCCAATCATCGTGGTTATCCGGGATATTTTCTAGCGGGTTAGGTTCTTCTGGTGGGGGTTCCGCTTCGCTATAAAATGTTACTAATCCCATTGTTTCTACTTTTGGTGATTGATCACTAGCAACCTCATCTTGTGACGTCGTTGGAGCTAATTCGTAATACCTCGCTCTGCGGCGTTCTTCTTGCGCTTCATATATTGGCTGGTATTCTTCTATAGACTTGATTTCACTACTATCGACTTGGATTCCTCTTCTATTTAATTCCTTTAATAATATGTCCGTTTTAACTTTAGCTTTTTGGGCAATAGAATTTTTGGGATCGACTTTTAGGATAGCCGCTTTTATTATTTCTTTAAGGTGGTTCTTGTATGCTAGGAGATACCTGTTGCTATATAGAGCTAGTTTTTTGTCTTCGGTGGATGCTTGGTATAAATAATTAGCGCTATGTCTGGCTTCCCCAAATAATATTTTCTCAAACTGAGGAATTTGCTTACAGAATTTTTCCCTTCTTCTTGCCTCATTATTATATATCGCAAATTGATTAATTAGAGGTCTTCCGTTCTTGCGAATTACGCCCCACCATATAAGGGTGTTTGTTATATTAATATCAGTATTCCCCGGCCACTGATTTGATTCATAATCCTCCATGTGCTACCTCCTATACATTAATTATTAAGCAGTTTCTTTCCTATGTACATACCTAGCTTTCTTTTTTCGGTGTAGGTAATATTATTTAAGCAATCTTTCATCACTTCTTTTAGAGCATCTATTTTTTTATCTTCTCTACTTTTAATTATAACAGAAGAATAGCGTATACTGGAAATAAGTTTTAAGAAATCTTCTGTAAATTCTTCATTTCCTTTATTTACTATCTTATTTAGATGTATGTAAATAGTATTAGTTAATTGATAATCATTTAAGTTGGCCATTAAGTAATTTGTTATAAAATTTGTATCTATATAATCTTTGTCTTCTTTAAAACATAGACCTTCTGGTAATACTCTATTATTTCCATTATCATAATAGATTATTTCTAGTGATGTCATACGTTCGGTAGGTTCTACGAAATTTTCTTTTAAGATAGAATCTAGTAGTTCATATAGGCTTATAGATGTAGTAAATTTATCTATATCTTCTAGAGAATATTCATTGGGGTTCTTTACTTTATTAATAGATAATTTAGTCCATTCAATGGGAATATAACTGTTTTTTCCTCTTTTTAATACTAAGGCAAATTTTTCTATCGTTTTCATCTTAAAACCTCCTTAAGAGAAGAATCATAACATATATTTTTTATTGAGTCAACCCATCAAATAGAAGAATATTTAGGCTTTTATACTTGCCAAAATATAGTTTATTTAGTATAATTCTAGTTGTATTTAAGGAAGGAGCGACATTATGGCTAATATTAAGAGTTCTAAGAAAGCAATAAAAGTTATAGCTAAAAAAACAGATGCTAATCATGAATATCAAGCTAGAGTTAAAAATTCTATTAAAAAGGCTGAAAAAGCAATTCTCGCTAACGATGTAGCCGCTGCTGATCTTGCTTCTAAGGAAGTTCAAAAGAACATTGATAAAGCTGTTAGTAAGGGTATTATGAAAAAGAACACTGCTAATAGGGAAAAATCAAGAATTAATAGTAAAGTAAAGAATATGAAAAAGTAAGAAGTGTATACTTCTTTTTTATTTTACATTATTATTCTATTATTTATAACATTAACAATTTTTATTTGTTATACTAAATGTAGGTGAAATATATGGTAGTAATAAAGAGAATAGTTTCTTTTCTAGTTGTTATATTAGTAGGATTTTATATTTGGTCTAATTATCAAACTATATATACAGAGGTTAAATCTAAGTTTGAAACACCAACACCTATAATTAACGATGGAAATGCGTATACTAAAAATAAAGATTACTTATTTGTTAAACATACTGATACTTATATTCCTTATAATAAGAATGATATAATTAATATATATTATAGTGCTTTAGATCAAGGGTGGACAGAGTTTACTTTTTATTGTCCAAGAGAATATGAAACATGTATTAACGATATAGAAAGTGTTAGTAAAGATGAGTTATTATTATCTAATATAAATAATTATATACATCCTTTTAATAGTTACTCTGAGGTAAAAACTATATATGATGACACTGGAGAAGTTACTCTTAAGTTTAAACATATGTATAGTCAAGAAGAGATAGATAGAATTAATGAGAAGCTAGATGAGATGTTTAGAAGTGTTGTCTATGATGGGATGTCTAATGAGGATATTATACTTGCATTGCATGATTATATCGTAAATAATACTATATATGATGTTAAGAGAGTTGATTATAATGATCAAACATATGATAGTGCGAGAATGACAGGGTTATTATTCCAAGGATATGGTATATGTAGTGCTTATACTGATACAATGGCTGTAATATTATTTAGATTAGGAATAGATAATTTTAAAATATCTTCAGACTATCATGTATGGAACGCTTTATATATTAATAATAATTGGGTACATTTAGATGTTACTTGGGATGATCCTGTTACACCTAGTGGAATACATACTTTAACTCATGAATACTATTTAATAAATACTGATAAATTAAAATCATTAGATAAAGTTGGCCAAGAAGAACATAATTTTAATAACGCCTATTATTTATATTTTTAAAAAACTTGCTAATCTAGCAAGTTTTCTTCTTTATTAATTATGTCTTTTATTATCTTTAGCATTTCATTTGTAGTACTATATTCATAGAAGTTATTAGTTACTACTTTAAGAGAATTGCTTATTTTAGTACCTTTTCTATATATTACATAGATAGGTTTATTATCATCATAAACCCAACCTAGTTCTATACCCGCACCAGTAGAAGTCTTAGTACATTCAGCTATCATAATATCTATTGTATGATAAAATTCTCTAGGATTATTCTTTTTATCTATTATTAGATGAGGTAATATTATCTCATATTTATTTAATACTTCATCTTCTAAAATGGGTTTATATAGTTCTTCTTTATAATCTATGTCTTTAGAATGGGCTATATATATTTTCATATTATTCTCCTTTTATTTATACTCTTCTAATTCTTCTATAGTTATTATTAATACCCCTTTAGGTTTAGTAGCCCCACTAGCTGATACTTTCCCATTATAAAAGGTATCTTCACATAGTTTATAGTATTTACCACTAGTTAAGAGGTTAGCTTTACCAAATAGTCTTAAGCCTACATAATTCTCATTAAAGGTGGTTAATACTACATATGGGTTATTTTTTATATTATTAGGGGTATTTACCATTTCATTAACGGATATAACTAATTTATTTTTATCTATTACTAAAATATTAGTTACTATAGCTAGGTTAGGTTTATTATTGGGTCTTACTGTAGCTATGTGAGTAGGTCTTTTGTTA
>CAMYYH010000041.1 GCA_947303405.1 uncultured Mycoplasmatota bacterium | reverse complement strand
AGAATATGTTCCCTCCAAGTAAACGTGACTAACTACTGAGTTCCCACCATGTCCGGGTCCAGATATATATATCATATCTAAATCATATTTATTTATTACTCTATTTAAATGCGTGTAAATAAACGTTTGTCCAGGCACAGTTCCCCAGTGACCAACTATCTTCTTTTTTATATCAGACTTAATTAAACTCCTCTTAAGTAACGGATTTTCTAATAAGTATAACTGAGCAGCAGATAAATAGTTTGCCGCATTCCAATATTTATTAACTTTCTCTAAGTATTCTTTAGAACTATAATCTAACATAATTAATCCCTCTCTATTTTCTCAATAATTATATCATGTATTATTACTTTTTTTAAGATAAAACACGATTTTTATTATATAATAATATAGTAGGTGATAATATGAACGAGATTAAAAAAGCTGTTAAGGAAAAACTAAAAAAATACTCTAATAGAGAATACTTGGATAGTTATATTAAAGATGAGTTCTTAACCGAAAATGGAGATGCTAATATTAATCTTAGATTGGATGACAAATATGACTTATTTGACAAAAAATCCATGGGGAACCAGTTAGAACTAAATAACGACATATATGAGTATATAGATGATAAAACATCTATCCTTGATAATAATATTCAAATAAATCTTCATTTGCACGGTTTAAAAATATCTTCTAATGAAAAGGGAAGGGTAGCTCAAATAATAAAAGAACACTATGCGATTGAACTATATAAAACTCAAAAAGAATATCAATACCAAAAGAATAAAATCTTAATTCTTGCTTTAATGGGTATAATACTATTGCTATTATATGCGATAATATATGTTATTAATCATAACTTTGATTTCTTACTTGAGGTATTTGGCTTCTTATTCTCCTTTGCTCTATGGCAAGCATTTGAAATATATATGTATGATATTAGTGAACTAAATCATGAAAGAGAATGCATAGCTCAAAAACTATTAATGGTAATTGAATTTGTAGAAAACAAGTAGAATTCATCTCTTTTTATGCTAAAATATTTAAAAAGCAACCGAAAATTGTCAACGTTCAACCAAAAATTGGTAGAACGCAACCGGTAGAATCTGTATATTTTAGACGTGAAGAGGTGATTTTTTTATGAATTTAGCAGATAATCTGAAAAAGATTAGAAAGGACAATAATCTGTCTCAAGAAGATCTAGCAGACAAACTAGGGGTGTCTAGACAGAGTGTATCAAAATGGGAAAGTGGACAAGCTTATCCCGAAATGGATAAAGTATTACAAATATGCAAGTTATTTAATATAAATATTAATGATTTGTTAAATGAAAACATATCTGAGATAAAAGAAAGAAATGAATCTAATAATAAGATTAATAAGTATATAGACGATTTCCTTAACTACATTACTAAGACAGTAAAACTATTTAGTTCTTTAAGTTTTAAAGATAAAATAAAACTATTGATAGAAGAGGGTATCTTAATTCTATTAGCGCTGCTTATCTATAATATATTAGATGATATATTGACTAATGCTTTCTCTTTCTTGTTCTATATTAAAGGAGAGAGAAACTTCTATATTTATAACTTCCTACACGGAATCTATATCATAGTATTCTTCATAATATTTATAATTACGCTATCCCATATCTTTAGAGTACGATATCTAGATTACTATAAACCAGAAGATAAAAAGAAAGAGAAAGATATAGAAACAATAGATAATAAAACTAATACTGATATAAAAGAAACTAGAAAAGAAGCAAAAATAATAATTAGAGATGAAAAAAATAGTTCTTATTCTTTCATTAATGGTTTGGCCAAAATAATCTTATTCTTTATTAAAGTATTTATCTTTTTTATACTATTAGCGTTTATCGGTTTATTAGTAGCTAATGTAACTGGTATCGTCTTACTATTCAATGTTATTGGTAATATTTCTCTATTTTGCGGACTATTCATTACCGGAGTAGGAACTCTTATAATTATTAGTACTATTTGTTATGCTTTGTATAATATATTAATTGGTAAAAGCATAAAATATAAACTAAGTAGTATATTACTTTTAGCTCCCTTCATAATATGTGGAATAGGTATCGGTCTAAGTATTACTAGTATCAAAAATATCGATATACTTGGTATTGAAGGAGCCCAATACCAAGTAAGTGAGTTTACTACTAAAATGTCAGATGATCTATATATTGAGGATGAATACCAATATAAAATTAAATATCAAGAAGATAATAGAAAAGATATATATATAGTAGTAAAGAGTATTACTTTACAACCGCTAGAAATAGTGGAAAATTATGATAACAATCATTATATTCGTTTTGATTACCCATATGGAAATGAAATGGACTACGTAAGAAAAGCTATAAAAGATATTAACGATAATAAAATATATAAATATGGAGAAGCTGATATTACAGTTTATGCATCAAAAGAAAACATAAAAAAATTACAAGATAACCTTAAAAAGATTAGATATTCTGAAGATGAACAAGAAAATATTGAAGAATAATAAAATTCCAATTATTTGGAACTTTTATTATTCTTCTTATTAATGCTTTTATTGCCATTATATGTTTTCTTCTTATTGTTTACTTTATTATAAGATTTATTCTTACTAGGCACGCTCTTTTTAGTGATACTAACACTTTTCTTCAGAGTTCCTTTTTTCTTCTTTCTGTTACTTTTTTTCTTAACATCTTTCCTAGGCACTCCATTTACTTCGGTTTTTTCCCCTTTAATAGCTTCTTCTTCATATTTTTTAATATCTTCTTCGGTTATTATCGGTAAGACAGTTGTTTCCATATATAAAGGTGAAAACGTTCTTTTTTCATCTTCGAACTTCTTATCTTGTACTTCTATGCTAGGTTTAAGTACGTTACTAGTTTTTCCATAATCTTTCTTTCTCTTGTTTATTAATAATACTATAGGAATACCTATTATAGTAACAAACAAAACTATATAAAAAATATATAAGAATAACTTCTTCATTATATCATCCCTTATTATATTTATATTTTATTTACTTTTACTGAAAAAGTAAACAATTATCTTGACTTAATAACTAAAATAGGCTAAAAGATAAACAAAGGGAAATTAATACAGATATATCTAATTAGAAAGATAGTGATTTTATTAAAAAATTTCTAGATATTTATAATAAAGATTATATTAGTATTAAAGACTTAAATTATTTAAAAGACTTATATTATAGTATTAAGAAACAAAAGAAGCATTCGCTACAAGAAAAAGAACTTCTAAAAGACTATAAAAAATTAGATGGCCTAGTAGATAAAAAGAATAATAATTATATCATGAAACAAAGACAGAATACTCCCTTACTAAATAATATTAGAGGTTATCCATTAGATGAATACCAAAGTAGAGTAGTATTAAGTGAGGAAGAATCGTCTTTGGTTGTTGCTGGAGCAGGTTCTGGTAAAAGCCTAACTATAATTGGAAAGATTATCTATTTAATAAAAATAAAGAATATTAACCCTAAAGATATACTATGTATCAGTTTAACTAATGATGCGACTAATAACTTAAAAAACACCATCTATAATACTTATAATATTGATATAGATGTTTATACATTTCATAAATTATCCCTATTAATCCTAAAAGATAATAAAGAAGATATTAATATATGTGAAGAAGAAACACTAGAAACCCTTGTAGATATATTCATTACTAATTATCTAAATAACAAACTATATAAAAAGGCTTATAAATACTTGATAAAACAATACAATGAACCCCATTTAAAAAGAATAATAATTATCTTCATAAATCTCTTCAAATCTAATAATTATTCTCCAACATATTTTAAAAAAATTCTTAAAACTAACAAATATCTTTTATTATTGATTATTAATATCTACTTACTATACCAAGATGAATTAGAAAACAATAACTTAGTAGACTTTAATGATATGATAAACAAAGGCGTTTTATCTATACAAAGAAAAGGTATAAAAAGAAGGTATAAATATATTATTATCGACGAGTACCAAGATACCTCTTTGGCAAAAGTTAAATTTATTCAAGAGATAATAAAACATACTAATGCAAAACTACTAGCGGTAGGCGACGACTTTCAATCTATCTATCGTTTTACAGGTTCAGATCTAAGCGTTTTCTTGGATTTTAAAAAATATTTCCCTAATAGTAAGATATTTAAAATAATTAATACCTATCGTAATCCTCAAGAACTAATAAATATCTCGGGCCGATTTATCATGATGAATAAAAAACAAATCACTAAAATGTTAATATCCCGTAAGTCCTTGTCCAAACCTGTAAAAGTGTATTATACCAACAACAATATAACTACTCTAAAAAATATCTTAACTATAATAAAAGATTCTACTTCTATATTCGTCTTAGGTCGAAATAACAAAGACATAAACTATTATATAGATGACACCTATACTAAGTTAGACAACAATTACTATTCCTATAATAATATAATGTTTAGATATCTTACTATTCACAAGTCAAAAGGATTGGAAGCTGATAATATAATTATTATTAATTTGACAAATAACTATAATAGTTTGCCTATTCATATTAAGGATAATAATCTAATTAAATATGTAAAATGTTCCAAAGACTACTATCCTTATGAAGAAGAAAGGAGATTGTTTTATGTGGCTCTAACTAGAACCAAGAATTATGCTTATTTAATAACTTCATACAATAAGGAATCGATCTTTATAAAAGAGATATTAAAATATAAAGAAGTAGAAATTATAAAATGATAGAAGTGTGCTATAATACAAAGGTAAAAAGAGGCGATAAATATGAATAAAGTAGTAATAGTTACCGGTAGTAGCCGCGGTATAGGAGCGTCTACTATTAGAAAATTTGCCGAGAGCAACTATAATGTAGTAATAAACTATTTAAATAGTCAAAAAGAAGCAAAGTCATTAAAAAAAGAGATAGAAGAAAAATACCCAGTTAAAGCTTTGGTTATCAAAGCCGATGTTGGTAAAGAAGATGATGTCAAAGCACTTGTAAAAAGAACTATAGATACTTTTGGTAGAATAGATGTCTTAATTAATAATGCAGGTATATCTATTGATACAATCATTGAAGATAAAACTGTGGAAATATTTAACCAAGTTCTTACTACAAACTTGCTATCTGTGTTCTTAATGTGTAAACATGTTGGTAAAATAATGCTGGACCAAAAGGGAGGATCTATAGTAAATATATCGTCAACTAACGCTATTGATACATACTATCCTTACGGAATGGATTATGATGCCAGTAAGGCTGGTGTAATATCCCTTACCCATAACTTTGCTACTCTATATGCACCTTATGTAAGAGTAAATGCGATTGCTTCAGGTTGGGTAGAAACCGATATGAATAAAGATTTAGATCCTGAGTTTATTAAAGAAGAATGTAAACATATATTACTAGATAGATTTGCTAAACCAGAAGAAATAGCTGAAGAGATATTTCATTTGGCAGAATCTACCTATATAAACAATACGATTATAAGAGTAGATGGAGGTCATTCTAATGTTTGAAGAGTTAAATATATCTAAAGAAACAATAGAATTATTAAAAAAAGAAGAAGAAAAACTAAAAGAAATATTTGCTAAAATAGATGAAGAATGCGAATATAATACTTCTAAAGTCCTAAGTGCTTTTCAAAAATGTGGAGTATCAGAAAGTGCCTTTAGTAGCACAACTGGATATGGGTACAATGATCTAGGCAGAGAAGTAATAGAAAAAGTCTTTGCTTATGTTCTAAAAGCAGAATCATCACTAGTAAGAAGCCAATTCATCTCCGGTACACATGCTCTAACAGTAGCGTTATTCGCTTTTCTAAGACCTAATGATACTTTATTGTCTATAAGTGGTACTCCCTATGATACTTTACATAAAGTAATAGGCATAGTGCCTAATGCTAGTTCATTAGCGTCCTATGGCGTTAAATACGAACAAATTGACTTAATAGGTGATGATGACTTTGACTATGATAAGATACAAGAATATTTAAAGAAGAATAAAACAAAACTAATAAAGATTCAAAGAAGCAAAGGTTATTCAACTAGAAAAAGTATTTCTATAGATAAAATAGAAAAAGTAATAAAGGCTATAAGAGAGATAGATAAAGAAGTAATAATAATGATAGATAATTGTTATTGTGAATTTGTTGAAAGAACCACTCCTTTAGAAGTAGGAGCCGATATAATAGTTGGCTCTCTCATTAAAAATCTGGGCGGAGGAGTAGCTCCCAATGGAGCCTATATAGCTGGAAAAAAAGAGCTAGTAGATTTAGCTGGAGAGAGATTAACGTGCCCAGGCGAAGGTAGGGAAGTTGGACCTACGCTTGGTATTAATAAAAGTATACTTCAGGGGCTATTTTGGGCTCCAAGTGTAGTTGCTAGTAGTTTAAAAACAGCAATCCTAACTAGCGCAGCTTTAGAAGACTTGGGCTATATTGTTGAACCTAAATATAACGACCCAAGAGCCGACATAGTTCAACTAATTACTTTTAATGATAAAGATAAACTTATTAAATATATCCAAGGCATTCAAATGGGATCTCCGGTTGATTCTAACGCTATTCCTGTGCCTTGGGATATGCCAGGCTATGAAGACCAAGTTATAATGGCGGCTGGGACATTCATCCAGGGTTCTACTATAGAACTATCTGCCGACGGTCCAATTAGACCTCCATACGTAGCATATCAACAAGGCGGATTAACCTATTACTATGGGAAGATAGGCTTAGCTAAAGCTATTGATTGTTTAAATAAAAACAATTAATAGTTTTTTCTTTTTCCGTATTTTCCTAGTAGTCAAGTAAGCATTAATTGTGGTAAAATAAAAAGAGAAATCTTATTAATTATAGGCAAGCTATAAATTGAAAGGATGATACTTATGACAAAACAAAAAGAAACAGTAAAAGCCCTAACTGATGCAGAAATAGATGCCCTATTAGGATTAGATAAAGAAAAGATAGAAAAAACTATGCTAAAGCGTAGAAAGAATAATCTATTATTAACTGATGAAGAAAGACAATCGCTATTAGAAAATTATAGTATTAATGCAGACGAGTGTGGAAGTACTAGTGAGTTGCTAGCTTTAATAGATCAAGCACTACGAAAAGTAGGCGATGATGAGAATTATTCTGAATTAAGCTATATTGCTGAAAGATTAGACGAAAGAAGATACTACGAAGAAGAGAATAAATAAAGGAGTTAATTATATGGAGAATCAAAAGTTTCATGTTGAAACAGAACTGGGTGAAATAAAAGAGGCGGAACTTATTACAGTTGTGTTTATTGATAATAAAGAATACGCTATATACATGATAGAAAATGATAGTGGTACAGTAGATATCTTGGCTTCGTATGTTGTAAAAGACCCTGAAGGATACGACACTTTAGTAGATATCGATAACGAAGACGATAGACGCAAGGTAATTGAATTTATTAGCGATCTTATTTCATAGGAGTGATTAAATATGCCTGAAAATCATAATTTAACAGAAGCCTCAGAAAAGATGACGAGACTCTATAAAAAATATATTAAAACAATGATAGATATAAGCCATCAATTAAGAGCGGTCTTATTACTATTGTTATGTCAATTAGGAAATAGTTCTTATGGTAAAATTGAAATCGAAGGATTATCTGAACTTACCACAAAACTAGGAAAATATAATAACTTATATTTAGACTCACTAAGTTACTTACTGGCCATTAGCGCTACTAGAACAAATCTAGGAATCGCTGAAAAGTTTCCTTTTCCTAACTCTATTGTTGGTGATGAAAAAGAAGATATAGCTGAATTATTACGCCTTGCTAATCGAATTATAAAATTAGTAAGCGATAAAGATGAATTAACTCCAGGTTATCCAATTGAAAAACTATCTAGTGAAGATCAAAAAGCAATAGTTAGTTTAATTAAAAAAGTATCTAGTTATTTAAGAGTTTTTGTAGATTCTCAAGTTCTGGAGTTTGTCGAAAATTGCTACGAAAACTATCGAGTAGAAGACCTATTACCACATACTCCAGACTATAAAGAGTTAGAGAACTATCAAATAGAATACTTATTAACAGCCGCTTCCCCTGAAGAGGTTATAAGAAATGTTGATGCTATTATAGATGCCTACGAAAAGCGAGAAGGAATTTGTGAAGAAAACCTTGACGGAACTCTCAAAAACATAGAGGAACCACAAGAATCTTATAAAAAACAAAAGGTTCTTACATTGCCTCAAGGAATTGCTAATCTAATATCTATTAAGTTGAAAATATATGAAGATGTCAAAGAATACATAGACCAAAAAGGTTTAGAATATAATGAAAGTAATTTTAAACGCGCCTTAAGAGAACTAAAGAAAGATATAGAAAACAATTACGATTGCATTCTCACCAACGATAATGGGACTTTTGGCGTGTTACCTAGCGATGCAGACGGAGATGTCATGCCTATAACAATTACTTTTCCACTTCTTGAAAAAATTAGAAAGACACCTGAACATATAAGTGCCATTGATATAAATGAAGAAAACGATAATCATATTAAGGATTATAAAGGTCCATACTATGCATTAAATCTTCGTAGAAATGTGGAATCAACAAGTAGTAATTGTAAACTTTATACATGCTCTTCTAAAGAAGCTATTTCACCGTTTTTTCAAAAAGTGTTAATAACCTCAAAATTTAAGGCCGCTCTAGAAAAACAAGGCCAGAAAAGAAAAGGTGTACACACAAAAGGAAAGACAATCGTCTTACCATTTTATGTTGGAGATCGAGAAAATAGCATTCAACTTGATCCAGTCGAAGAAGAAAGTAAACATTTCTCAAAAGCGGCATAAGAATAAAAAGAAAGTAGGGGTTGATAAAAATGCAAAATGAAGATAATAAAGATGCAGTATTGGCTTCTACTGATACTGCCAATCAACCAAATCAAGATGTCAGTACCATCAAGGCTACTGAATTAATAGACAATACTAGCAGTAAAGAAAGCAAAGATTTATCAGCGATAATACCTCAAGATACTATCCAAGGATCTGAAGCTTCTAATACTTTACTGAGTAAAAACAAAGAACTTAGTAGTGACGGTTCGGTAGTAATTGGTAATATCAATGAAAATGGTCTTACTATGGTCGAAGGGGCTAATTATCCTAATAAGATAGATGTTGCCGCTAGAAAAAAAGCCCAACAAGAGGCAATTAAAGCAAAAAAAGATCCAAAACAAAAGAAGAAAAAAGAAATGACGGACGAAGCTAAGAAAGCACAAAATATAACTACTATGGTTGTTATAATCGCAGCTGTCGTTCTTGGGTTATTTGGCTACTATCTATTCAATAGAAATACTGATGATGATTTTATAGTAAAAAGAGTAACTGTTGAATTGGGAAATCCTTTGCCAAAACACACTAAAGATTATGTATCCCCAGCTAATCTACTAAGAATAGGTTCATTTGATTTTTCTTCTATATTTAAAACTAAAGAAAAAATAGCTGATGATTTATTATATACCGTAAATACTTCGGAAGTAAGAATAGATGAAGTAGGGGAATATGAATTTACTGTCTATCATAATGGAATTACTAAAAGAGGCTATGTTGAAGTAGTCGATACTACTCCTCCTAAAGTAGAAACCATAGAGTTACATATAATGGCGGGGTCAGAGTACGGACCGGAAAAGTTCATTAAATCTTGTGTAGACCTAAGTGGTTGTATTTTTGAATTCAAAGATGAAAACCTATCTAAGTTTACTGAGCCTGGCCTATATAATAAAGATAATAATAACATGATAGTAGTTGTATCAGATCCTTATGATAATAAAGTAGAAATAGGGGTTACTTTATATATAGAGTCTAATGCTAATGTGAAAAGGTACCAAAAGAATACCCCATTTAATAACTTAGTAGGTTATTCATTAAGAACTACTTATGAAGTATACTTTAGTAGCTTATCTAATTCTTTAATATTATCATATGCTAATAAAATAGATACGTATACCTATCTAGACGATAATCTCTTTAATGAAGAAGTAAATAGACGTAATGGTGAAAAAGAAACAACCTATAATAGAGATAATAAGACTATCACAATTACTACAAAAGTAACTAGTATTATTGGTTCTTCTAATAATACAGCTTCAGAAATAGATAAATATTTAATAAATAATGGCTTTGCTATAATAAATTAAAAGACTGTTGGTTTGATAAAGTACCCTAATTAGTTGACACACATAAAAAAAGAAGTATGTGTTAGAA
>CAMYYH010000040.1 GCA_947303405.1 uncultured Mycoplasmatota bacterium | reverse complement strand
ATAATATATATATTATTTGCTTTAATAGAAACTATGATATTAAGATATAATACAATAAAAAATATATGGGATTTTAAACCATTTATTTGTGACTTGGCATTAATTATCTTAATCGGGTCTTTTGCTTACTTGTTGAAGCCCCAAAGGAGATATAAATACTATCGTAATTGGTTAATAATAATAACTATTGCCTGTATAATAAACTCTATTTATTATATTTTTTATACTTCGTTTGTATCATTCAGCCTTTTAGCTACTGTATCTCAAGTTGAAACAGTAGGAGACTCCTTAGTAGAAAAATTTAGAGTAATAGACTTTATATATATAATATTTCCAATCTTATTTCATTATATCCATAAATCGTTCTTAAATAGTAATTATTATTTTTATATATCTAAGATTGAAAAAGGTAAGAAATCATTCGCATCAACTGCTTTAGCTGGCGTAATTGTTTTATGTTTTACTATTGTAGGTATTACTTCTACAGATGTCTCTAGGCTAGTTAAACAATGGAATAGAGAGTATATTGTTCAAAGATTTGGGATTATCTTATATCAAGGCAATGACTTAGTCCAAAGCTTAACTCCAAAGTTCAACTCTTTATTTGGCTATGAAGAAGCAGCTAAGAATTTTAAAGAATACTACTCAAAAAGATTCGCTGAACAAAAAGACCAAAAGAAGAATAAGTATACAGGTGTTTTAGAAGGAATGAATGTTATCTTTATTCACTTAGAAAGTATACAAAACTATCTACTAGATATGAAGATAAATGATGTGGAAATAACCCCAACTATTAATAGGTTATCAAAAGAGGGAATGTATTTCAGTAATTTTTATCCTCAAATAAGTGTTGGAACTAGTTCAGATACTGAGTTTACATGGGCTACTTCTCTAATGCCCGCCAGTAGTGGAACTGTATTTGTTAGTTACTATGATAGAGAATATGTTACCATTCAAAAACTTTTAAAAGAAAAGGGATATTTTACATTTAGTGCTCATGCTAATAGTGCCACTATGTGGAATCGAAATAATATGCATCCTAGTCTAGGATACGAAAAAATGATATTCAAAGAAGAATTTGATATAGGTGATAAAACAGACCCTAGATGGTTAGGATTAGGTCTTAACGACGTTGATTTCTTCTTACAAATGCAACCTAAACTAGAAGAAATTGAAAGCAGTAATGAGCATTATATGGGGACTCTTATTCAGTTGTCTAATCATTCACCATTTGCCGCTACAGACTTTAACCCTGAACTATATAACTATTTTGGAGAATTAGACTTGACTAATACCTATACTAAAGAAGATGAAAATGGTCAAAAAACAGAAGTAACTGATGATTATTTAAAAGGAACCAAGCTTGGTAACTATATAATAAGTGCTCACTATGCCGATATGGCTCTAGGAACGTTTATAGATTATGTAAAAAAGAGTGATTACTTTGATAATACAGTCTTTGTTCTTTATGGGGATCATGATGCTCGTTTAAGTAAGAGTGAATACCAGTACTATTACAATTACGATACTAAAACTGGTGAAGTATATACTGAAGAAGATGAAAACTATTACGATTATAATTCCTTTAGACATGAGATTAATAGAAGAACACCATTAATCATTTGGACTAAGAACAAGACTATTGCTAGGAAGTTAAAAGGTGTTAATCAAAATACTATGGGTATGTATGACATCCTTCCTACACTTGGTAATATGATGGGCTTTAGTAATAAATTTGCCCTAGGACATGATATATATGACATTAAAGAAGATAACTTTGTAGTATTCCCTAGTGGTAACTTTGTTACTAATAGTGTATATTATAGTAGTACAGCTAATAACTATTTAATACTAAAAGAGGGTATAATTATTAAAGAAGATTATATTGAAAATATTAAAGAGCAAGCGGAAGAAGTATTAAATGTGTCTAATGATATAATTGTTCATAATTTAATAAAAAAAGAAGGCAATAACATTGAAACAGAAGAGAGTAATATAGGAGGATAAAATGGGAAAAAAACTAAGAAAGATAAAACCTAAAAAAAGTAAGAAGAAAAAAATCTTTATAATACTTATGATACTCGTTTTATTAGGTGTAGGTGGTTACTATGGATATAACTATTATAATTCTAGAATAGCCAAGAAAAAGGTTACCGTTAAAGTCTTAGATAGTATAGACAACTATGGTTATAGTATTAGTGATAGAGATAGTGCCTTATTCAAGACAGAATATGATAAATTAAAAAAGATTTTAAATGAAAAAGAAATAGATGAAAAAGCCTATGCTGAAGAAGTAGCTAGATTATTTATTATTGATCTATATACCATGAGTACTAAGATAAATAAATATGATGTAGGAGGTAAAGAATTCTTCTATAATACTAAAGTGGAAATGTATAATACTAAAGTAATGGATACTATTTATTCTTTATTAGAAGATGATACTTATGGAGATAGAAAACAAGAGTTACCACAAGTGAAAAGTATAGAAACAAAAGAAGTATTAGAAGATACATATAGATTTGTAGAAGATGTAACAATAAATCCTAATACTAATACTAGGTCATGTGATGAAGGTTTTGAAGTGAGTAAGAATAACTCCAATAAATGCGTAAAAGAAGTAGATAAAGCATATATTGTTAAACTAACATGGGACTATACTAATGATATGGGATATGATACTGAAGGTAGTGTTGTATTAGCTAAGGAAAATGAAAATAAGTGGAGTGTAGTAGAGTATAAACCTAGTTTAACTGCTTTTGACAAATAAAAACATTGATTACAATTATAATCAATGTTTTTTAATGGTTATAAACTGAACTTTTTTATGATAAATAAAATCAAATTTATATAAAAACAATGTTGATTTACTTAATTTGACTAATCCTTCATTTATTATCCCGTCTACTGGTTTATAAACCATTCCTTGAGCATATTTAGGAAACAAGCTCTTATAGGGAGATATAAAAGATCTATTAGATTGGCAAACCAGGAAGGGAGTATTCCATTATGCATATGCCCGGATATTATTAGATTACTCTTTGCTAAATTACTACTAGGATTCTTTTCTATGTACTTATATATATTAGCTGGAGAATGAACAATAGTAATATTATACGTATTATCTTCTAAAGAAGTATTAAGCTTTTTTACTTCATTACAGAAAGAACTATATCTCTCTTTATCAAATTTATAATGTGTATATGATAATTCAAACCCATAAAAACATATATTATCCATTATTATTTTTTCATCATTTAAAAGATAAACATTAGGTAATTCTTTAATTCTTTTTAAAAAAACATTATTACGTCTATCTACCTTTTTACCATCTATCACTTCATAATACAAATCATGATTCCCTAGAACCATTATTTTAATAATATTACTGTCTAGATTATTAATAAAATCTATAAATCCTTCAAAAGGACTACTAGGATAATCTAACAAATCTCCAGCTATAATTAAATACTTGGGCTTTTCTTCATCAATTTGTTTTTTAACCTTCATAAATACTTTTTCATTAAATACAGGACTATAGTGAATATCGGCTAATATAGCTATCTTCGTTTCGTTAATATCTTTTGTTGTATAGAATACATCATTTTTCATCAAATCACTTCTTTACTTAAAAAAGTACCTAAGGTACTTTTCATTCTTCTGTTTTTTCCTCTTCACTAGAGTTATCATTATTTTCTTCTTTATCTTTATTATTATCGGTATTATGAGTATCTTCGCTATTATTAACAACTTCTTTTTTCTCTTCTTCTTCATTGCTAACAATTTCTTTTTTCTCTTCCTTAGTAGGAGTATAATCATTCTTAATTTCGGAGCCGTTACTAATACTAAAGGTAATAGAACTAATCGAATCTACCAACACTCCAGATACTGATTGCGTTATTATTTGCCCAGTAGGTAGAGAACTATCTGTACTATTAAAGTAACAAGTAATGCCATTATCTCGACACCAGTTACTAACTGAAGTACTATCAGTTCCAACGTAGTTAGGTACAACTTGTTTTCTAGTACCACTAATACCATAACCAATTAATGGAGTAGTATAATTTTCACTATATGAGATATCAAATGTCTTAACAATTGTCGGTTTTTCTAATTCTAGATTAATCTTCATTGCTTTAACTATCGCATCCAGTGATTCTTTATAATAACCTAACGCTGAAGTAAATGATAAACCCAAATTATAATATGATAAATAAGTCTTTTGTATTGATAATGTCTTAGTATCATCAACAATCATATTCTTAGCTACATTGTATAGTGAGAACATCTGATTAGTAGTTATATTCGTTTCAATATTCTTTGATACAGCATTTAATACTTTTTCAAAATCTGAAACACTTCTTAGATCTTTTATCTTACTAGCCATAGCTTCAATTATTTGTTGTTGATGTTGGTTTCTTGCTATATCTGACATTGCATATAAATGACGACATCTTGAATAAGCTAAAGCTTGTTCACCATTTAATGTTTGAAGTCCTAAGTTCATACAAACTAAGTCTTTACCAAAACGTCTACTAGAATCTTGTTCACATACTTTATTAGTATATGTTTTTCCATCACCAATATACCAATAGTCTGGTTTTTCTACTTCAACAGTAACACCACCAAGAGCGTTAACTAAGTCAACAACACCCTTAAAGTTAATCTTAGCATAATAGTCAATATTAATACCGGTTAAGTTTTGAATAGTTTTTATTACACAACTTGATCCATAAGCTGCAGATGAATTAATCTTGTTTTCTCTATTATTATTACACGCTATTGGTACCCAAGTATCTCTAGGGATACTAAACATTGTTGCATTTAATGTCTTAGGGTTAAACGTAATCATCATTAATGTATCCCCATTAAATGCTTGATTAGCTTTTAAACCATCAACTTCCGAATCAACTCCCATTAATAATAATGTAAATGGTTCGGTTAAATCCTTGCCAGGATTCTTTATTATCTTGTTATCAACATTCTTCATATCTTCGCTATATTCATAAGCTACCGATACTTCATTTTCAATATTTGCAAAGTCTTCATTATTACTAAATAAAATAGGGTAGTTCTTTGATACAAAGCAACCATCTATTTCTCCATTATATAAATCTTGTAGCATCTTTGGATATTCGTCATAATATTCGATTGTATTCTTTAGTTTTTCTTTTTCTATAAGTTTCTTAGCGAGTAAATTACCCTCTACATCTTCTGTAGACTTTATCATTCCTATTACTGAATTCTTACTTATTTTACCATCTTTCATAGTTATTAGATTAGTTGTATAGGTAACAGTCTCTCTATTCATAACACTCAACGCATCATATATTTTATTAATATAGAAAGAAGATACAACGAATAAAGGACACAATAGCAAAGTAAATAGGGTAAATACTACAAAAGTTTTAATCCTTTTACTAAGCATTGATATTAATCCTGATAAAAAGTATATAAAAAACCATAAGCCAAAGAAGGCTATTATGATTACTCTTATAAATAATTCAATCTTTCCTAGATGAAACAATCCATAAATGAAATAACCAAAACATACAAGATATAGAAATAAAGCTAGATTATAAAAGAATCTTTGCACTTTGCTAGCTTTTTTAAGTTTTTTTCTTAATGTCTTCATATGCAATCTCCTCGATGCAATTATACCACAAATACTAGTCCTCAACAATTTTACAATTTAGCCAAGTGTCAAGGCTGTAATTAGGTTGTTATAATATGGCTGATATGATATAATTAATTAGTATAAGCTATGGAGGAGTACAAAAATGAAGAGAAGATTTTTAATAGTCATTTTATTTACGTTTTTTATTACTTTTTTCCAAGCTTTTGGTGTAAATAAAGTATATGCTGAAAACTTTCCTTACAACGGAATGATTTCAGCTGATGCCTTAGGTGTTCACAATGCGCCAAATTTACTATCATATTCGTTTGTAACAGAATTAGCCTTTGGTACTAAAGTTAAAGTATTAGATTTACAAAATACAGTATATAAAATAGAGTATGATGGCACTATTGGTTATGTTGCTAAGTCATATGTTATTAACATAGATGCCAGTACAAGTACGGGTAATGGATATGATAGCTATTGTAATAGTTTACAAAACAATGGTTTCCCAGAAAGTTACTGTACGTATCTCTTTTACTTACATACTAAGTATCCCGGTTGGAGCTTCAGAGCCGAAAATACTGGCGTTAGTTTAAGTGAAGCCGCCGAAAAAGAAAAATGGCTTAGTGCTTTACAAACAGTTAATAGTAACTATTACCTAAATGGTACAGCTTTAGAAGCTGATTACTACTATATTAATGCTGAAGTAGTTAAACTATACTTAGATCCTAAAAACAGTTTATATGAAAACTTGATATTTGAATTCTTAGATTTAGAAAGTAGTAAAAGTATTATTAATGAGACTGCAATAAGTGCTATAGCAACAGGTAATTTAGCTAACTATAAAAATGAATTTAGAGGTGCTGCTGAACAATATGGCTATAATGCCTTACACTTATTAGCTAGGAGTAAACAAGAAGGAGCTAGTAAAGCTACTTATAGATCCGTAACAGGAACCTATACAACAGAACTAAATAGTGATCCTTCTATTACTAGTTCATCTACATATGAAGGGAAAACCTTAGATGGTTTTTATAATTATTACAACATAGGAGCCTACCCAGTCCCATCTATGAAATTAGGTGCAATAGGCAGAGGCCTTGCTTATGCTGCTGGATATATAGGGGGTACAACTTATGGAAGACCATGGGATACCCCAGCTAAAGCAATCTATGGCGGAGCCGAGTTCTTAAAAGAACAATATGTAAGTAGAGGTCAAAATACTCTTTATTATGAGAAATTCAATGTTGGTCCTAATAACTACTATTCAAAATATTCTCATCAGTATATGACTAATATATTTGCTCCTATGCAAGAGTCTAAAAGTATATATTCTGCTTATAATAAAGGTAATCTATTAAATAGTAACTTTGTTTTCTTAATACCTGTTTATACAGATAGTGGGGCTAGTAATAATGGTAGTAACGCCAGTGAAAAGAGTTATAACAATAACCTAAAAGAAATCAAAATAAATGATGAAAATCTAAGTAACTTTGATAAAGATGTAACGGAGTACTATTACAAACTAACTACAGAAGAAGATACTGTTAAAATAGTTGCTTTAACTGAAGATAGTCAAGCTACTATAAATGGTACAGGTAATCTTAAATTTGTTAACAATTTAGTAACAGCTAACATCGTTGTAACCGCACCAAGTGGTACTAAAAAGACCTATGTATTAACAATAGAAAAACAAATAACAGAACCAGTAGAAAAGAAAATAGAAGTACCAGAAATAAAAGTTGATAGTATTGTTAATGAAATAGAAGTAAAAATAAGTAACGATATCATATATGGTATATCACCAGGTACTGATGTTAATACTATCTTAGAAAGAATAAAATCTAAAGGTGGTAATGGGGAAATAAAAGACAATAATACGATTAAAACGAGTGGTCCAATAGGAACAACTAATATCCTAATTATATCCGGTACTAGTGAAAGTAAAACTTATAATATAGCTATTAGAGGTGATCTAAATGGTGATGGTGATATAAGTATCTTAGACCTATTAAAATGTCAAAAACACTTGCTAGGTTCTTATAAACTTACTGGATCCCAATTCTTTGCCTCAGATACTAATTATGATGGAGACATAACAATATTAGATTTATTAAAAATACAAAAACATATACTAGGAAGTAGTAAATTATAGGAGGAAATTATGAAAAAAGTAAAATATTTATTATTCTTATTATGTACATTTCTATTTGGTTTAGGAATATGTAATGCTGCCTCAATATCAGTCTCATCCAGTGCTAGAGAAGTTAATGTTGGGAGTACATTTAATGTAACTGTAACAGTCAATAATGTTGGAAAGACTGCTGGTAGTGTTGGTGCTTGGAAGTATTGTGTAGATTACAATAGTACTAACTTAACCTTAGTAAGCCCATCTAATCCATGTGTAAATGATGGTTTAGTAGACTTAAGATCTGCTAGTACAACTTTTACATTTAAGGCAAATACTTCAGCTACCACAACTATTGGTTTAACAGGAGTTTTATTGTATGACTATGATAGTGAACAACCAATGGCAGTAGATAAAGGCTCAGTACAAGTGAAAGCTGTTTTAGCTGATTCTTCTAGAAACATTACGCCAAATAATGCTAGTAGTAATGCTAATCTAAGAGTATTAGAAGTAGTTGGTTATCAAATAGTACCAGAGTTTAATAAAAATACTACTGAGTATACTCTAGAAGTACCAGGCGATGTAAACCAAGTCCAAGTTAATGCTTATAGAGAGGATAACAATGCCACTACTACTCCAATCGATATGGTAGACTTAGAAGAAGGAATTAATAAAGTAACAGTAACCATAACTGCACCTAAAGGAAATAAAAAGACTTATACTATATTAATTACTAGAGGAGAAATTAATCCTATTCTTGTTAATATAGATGGTAAAGAATACTCTGTTGTTAATAAAGAAGGGGTATTAGAGTTACCTGAAGGCTTTACAGCTACTACCATAACTATAGGTGAAAACGAAGTAAAAGCTTATAAAAATGACCAAACAGGTATTACACTAGTTGTTCTAAAAGACCAAGAAGGAAACTCTGCTTACTATATGTATAAAGATGGTAACTATACTTTATACAACATAATAAATAGTAAACAACTTAGTTTAGTTATTACTAAGTATAATAAATTAATAAAAGGATATGAAAATAGTAAGACTATTAATATTAATGATAAAAAAGTAACAGTATATTTTAAAAATACTAACGATACAGTTGTCTTAATCTATGGAATGAATATTAATACTAGTGAAGAATCTTGGTACTATTATGATACTGAAGATGGGTTGATGTTTAAATATATGGAAGCAACTAATACTGATAATACAAAAATATCTACACCTTCTCGAGATACAGATTATAAACTATTAGCTTTAGTATTTGCTATTCTATCAGGTTTAACTGTTTTACTAATCCTTGTCTTATTAATGTACAATTCACGTTTGAAGAAAAAGAATGATGACTTATTTAAATACATGGAATCAAGAATGGAAAAACATAGAGACAAAAAGTTTAATAAGCTATCAGAGAAGGATATTGAGAAAAGTGATTTCAAAACATTCGTTGATATTGATAAAACACAAATAACAAAAACTAGAACAAAACCTCTTTTCGAAGATGACATAGAAACAACTAAAGAACTAGAGAGGGCCAAAAAAGTAGAAGAAATAGACGACAATGAATTAATAGAAGAAGTTAATAACGATAATAGTGAGATAATACTAGATTTAGATTCTGATTTCGAAGAAGAAAAGAATACTAAGAAGAAAAAGAATAACGATCCAACTCTAATAAGCGATACTGACATAGTAAAAAACATCGCTAGAGCTAACGCTGAAAGCTTTAAAGATGCATATAATACTAAGAAGTTATCTAAAAAAGAAGTTAAGCAAATCAAGAAAAAAGAAAAAGCCAATCTTAAAAAAGCTCAAAGAGAATTCTTAAACGATGAGACTTTTGAAGAGAGTGCCTTTGACTTATATGAAAGAGAAGAAACGGAAATTATTCAAACCCCAGTTAAAAAGCCTAAAACTAAGGCTAAAACAACAGCTAAGAAAAAGAAAAAATAATGTAAATGTTTAAAATATAGTATATAATAGATTATCAGGTGATTACTATGAATCCAAATGTCAACGGACATAATGTATTTTTAATAGTATTAGTAACATTTTTAACCAGTGCTTTACTAGTACCAATAGCTAAGAAGTGTGCTATTCACACTAATGCTTTAGATTATCCCAATGAAAGAAAGTTGCAAACAAAACCAATGCCTAGAATGGGAGGCCTTGCAATATTCTTTGCCTTTCTTCTTGGCTATATGTTATTTGCAAGACCTACATATCAAATGATATCCATTCTTATAGGCGGTATCATTCTAGTAATAACTGGCCTAGTAGATGATATTAACTCTGTCCCTGCCAAAATTAAACTTATCTTGCAAATAATAGCCGCTTGTGTAGTGGTATTCTATGGGAACATGATAATAGATCATGTTGATATGTTAGGAATTAATATAAACTTTCCAGTTCCAATTAACTATATTATTACCATAGTATTTATAATTGGTATTACTAATGCAATTAACTTTATAGATGGTTTAGATGGCTTATCTTCAGGAATATCCTCAATTTATTTTGCCACCATATCAATCATAGCCTTCATTCTTAATAGAATGGCTGGTTTAGATACAGTATTATCTCTAATAATGCTTGGTGCTACTTTAGGATTCCTAGTTCACAATTTCTATCCAGCTAAGATATATGTTGGAGATTCAGGAAGCTATTTCTTGGGCTTTATGATTAGTATTATAGCTTTACTAGGATTTAAAGGTGCTACCTTAACAACATTAATAGTTCCAATTGTAATATTAGCTATACCAATTTTTGATACAGTTCTAGCTATATTAAGGAGACTATTAAAAGGCCAAGGAATCATGGATGCTGATAAAGAACATTTCCACCATCAGTTATTAAAACTTAAATTTAGTATACCTATTTCCGTTCTAATAATATATGGTATTAATATCTTATTCGCTTCCGTTTCTATCTTCTTTGTACTAGGTGATAAAAAGATAGCTATGGGAG
>CAMYYH010000039.1 GCA_947303405.1 uncultured Mycoplasmatota bacterium | reverse complement strand
AACTACTATAGGTGAAAAAGAATTAGATAAGTATATAAGCAAGATTAACGAATTGAAACCAGATATTATCGTTTTTACAGGAGATCTATTCGATGAAAATATTAATCTTCAGGATGATAGTATTAAGATAATAAAAGATGAGTTTAATAAGCTAGAAGCCTCTTTGTATAAATATGCTATATATGGAGACGATGATTATACTAAGAAGGAAAAATATGAAGCAATATTGAATGAAACTGGGTTTATATTATTAGATAATGTATCTAAACTAATATATAACAAATCTAGTATACCTATTGTATTAGTAGGTATTAATAAATATAATAATCCTGATTATAGTATTATTACCAATCCAATAGATGGCATCGATATAAATAGTTATTATAAAATAGTATTAGATCACGAACCCGATAATATAGATAAATATATTAATAATAATATGGATTTAGTACTAACTGCTCACTCTTTAGGTGGACTAATTAGGATTCCCTATGTAGGTGGTTTATTTAATATAGAGGGGGCTAAAAAGTATAATATGAAATATCAAAAAGTAAACAATGTTAAAGTATATAATTCTTTTGGATTAGGAACAGCAAGTATTAAATTAAGGTTTGCTAATATCCCATCTATAAACCTATATCGTCTTTATGTAGACTAATATAAAGATTTATAGTATAATGAAAGATAGGTGATAAAAAATGGAGTGGTATCATTATTTAATAATAGCCGCAGTATTAATTCTTATCTCTCTAATAGTAGTTAAAATTAATAAGAAGGATTTTAGTTCTGATATTAATAAATTACTAAAGTATCTTGGAGGAAAAGAAAATATAATTAATGCTGAATGCAATATGTCGAGATTTAAAGTTATAATAAAAGATATGTCTAAAGTAGACAAAGATGCAATCCAAAAATTGGGTGCTAAAGGCATTGTTGAAATAGATAATCAATTAAAAATAATTTTTGATAAGGACGCTAAACAGCTGAAAGAATGCATTAAAGGCATATTAAAATAAGGATTCAAATGAATCCTTATTTTTTTGCTAATTTTTTTAAAATCAAGCCCCCGGGTTGTGAAGAAGCTGACATTGAATATTTTTCAGTTATTCTCTTTAAATCATCAGCTAAAAAAGCCCCCGGCTGATCATCACTAAGATTATTAACAACTTTACGAAAGAAGATTTCGTCTTCAATACCAAGGTTTAAAAGTATAATACGTATAAACATAGGCAAAGAATAAAACGATAGCAATTCAGGCCTTTTTCTTACATTTATATCAAGATTAAATACCCACCTAAACAACAATAGAGTTAAACTCAATTTATCTAATTCAGTAGTATACGATCCCGAACCATTAGAAAACTTAGGAAGAACATCATACATACAATAATCACCAAGATTATCTGCAAAGGATAAAGATATATCATTTTTTCCTATTTGCATTCCATCATAATCTAATAACTTAATATCATCATCATTTGTTATTATTACATCTTGAAAAGTACATAAATCTGGAATAACAATACCAGCTTTATTCGCACTAGCTACAATCTCTTCAAGTTTACAATATAAATCACAATATCTTGAAAGGTTTGTAGCTCTGCTTAAATCAGGACTATGTGCATCTTCTATTAGATTATATCCATATACTGGTCCAGCAGTATATCCAGTACATATGTCATGCTCATATACAGCTTTTAATGGTGTTGCAATCCCCTTAACATCTTTCGCCCCAGTATATAATATCTTCTTTTCGTAAGAAATTCCATTCTGTAGACAATAAGCAATAAGAGGCCCTTTGATTCTTTTTACAACATTACCATCATCTAACCTCTCAACAATTGAAAAAGAAGAATCACTTATGGATTTAACTACTCTTAATTCGCTATAATTCACTCTATCCATAATAATCACCCCAATTAATAGTAGAATATTATAAAAAAAATAGCATAAATTGTCAAAATTTACGCTACTCATATATTCCTATGAATTGTTTCTTTTTCCCTTTTTTGATTATTATTACTTTTTTATCTATAGCCATATCTTTCGTTATTACTTCGTTTTCATCAGTATGTTTTTCATTATTTAAAGATATTGCGTTAGAACTTAACATTTCTCTAGCCTCTCTTTTACTGGAACAAATATTATTATCTACAAGCAAATCGATTAGTTTAGTATTTTCCGTTAGTTTAACTGATGGAACTTGTTTCATACCTACCATTATATCTTCGGCTGATAGACCAGCTAGGTCACCACCAAATAAAGCTTCACTTATTTTAACAGCTTTTTCATATTCTTCTTCTCCATGCAAGCCAGTTATAATATCTTTAGCTAGAGCTTTATGAGCAATTCTTAGATGTGGGGCTTCATTATGTTCTTTTTCGATATTTTCTATTTCTTCTGGAGTATAAAAGGTTAACATTTTTAAATACTGAATAATCATCGAATCTTCTAGGTTAATTAGGTATTGATATAATTCGTAACTAGAGGTTTTATTTTTATCTAACCATAAAGCATTACCTTCAGTTTTACCGAATTTCTTACCAGTCGAATCAGTTACTAACGGCATTACCATCCCATAAGCTTCTTTACCAATTTTTTTCTTAATTAATTCGATTCCAGAAGTAATATTCCCCCATTGATCTGAACCAGCTACTTGAAGGACGCAGTTTCTATTTTCATACAAGTATAGGAAATCTAAAGCTTGTAATATCATATAACTAAATTCGGCATATGTTATACCTGATTCTAATCTGCTTTTTACTTTATCTTTAGCTAGCATATATCCAACATTAAAGTATTTACCATAGTCTCTTAAGAAATCTATTACATTAATGTCTTTAGTCCAATCCCAATTGTTTACTACCTCAAAACCAAATATCTTTTCAGCTTGTGCTTTTAGACCTTGAAAGTTATAATCTACTTCTTCTTTAGTTATCATTGGTCTTTCAGCATCAGGTTTTGGATCACCTATTAAACCCGTTGCTCCACCTACTAATAATAATGGGTGATGTCCATGTTGAGCCAATCTTTTTGAGATTAGGAATGAACTATAATGCCCTATATGCATAGAGTCGGCAGTTGGGTCTGTTCCTATATAGAAGGTTAAGCCTCCTTCATTAAGCTTATCAATTAAGTCTGGGCTACTAATGTCTTGGACTAAACCACGCCATTGTAATTCTTCATAAAAAGTCATTTTTTTCATAATTATCATCCTTCCAAAATAAAAGTTTCATAAGTCTAAGGACTACTTGTTGTAGCGGTACCACCTTAGTTTATGAAACTTATCATACACTTAATCTCTTAACGCGAGTAACGATTCAGCTCCAGAGTCGTAAATTCTTTCGTCGCTAACTGTTATTTATTATAACATGATTTTTTTATCTGTCAAACGTTCTTCGAATACTATCGCCTATTCCTCTAAAGAATGAGCCAATCATTTCGAAGTTAAAGTATATTTTATATCCTAGTAAACGTAGAACTAAATATATCAATAGTAGAACGATTAAAATAACGATTAATAATACTACTATTATATTTGTTTTCTTTTGTTTGTTAACTTTGATTGTATATACTTCTTTAGTAACTCCATCTTGAGCTATGCAAGTAATAGTTATAACTTCTCCACCATTATATGATACAAGATTACCCTTATCATCTTTGTTATTATCTGTACATATAGCGGTGCTAGTTTCTGTAGTATAGTTAAGCTTTACCTTTGATTCATTCTTAGCTAATGTAATAGCGTAATTATTAACATTCTTTGCATATTTTAATTCACTGTGATTTTTAACAGATAGTCCAGACAATAAAGCATTATTATCTAGTATTTGTTTATCCATTAAAGTAGCTAATATAATATATTCTTTAGTTACGTTTGGACATTCTCTACTAGTAACTGTTATCTTTATCTCTGTTTCTACATTCTTTACTAGTTCGAAATCATTTACTTTTACTGTATCGCCGTCTATTTCAGTAGCGGTATCAATGTATAGATTGTTTCGAGCTTCATAGGGAATCTGAATTCCTGAATAAGTTAATTGGTCAGGTTTAAAGTCTATTTTTGGTAATTTAATATCTTTCTTATCTGTTTTTAGAGCAAGTACTTTTAATCTAGCTTTTGTTGCAGATTCTCTTGTACATGCGTCCATTCCAAGCCTATTAACATTTATAGTATAAATATTAGTTTCGCCATTTTTGTTTAATACTCTTATTTGAACTGGATTAGTTCCTTCTTTTAACTCTACAGTTCTTGGTCCAAACCCTTCGACAAAAGAAGCATTTTCGTTATTTAAAACAGCATCTATGGTAATTGAATCAACATTATTTTCCACATCTAAATTATAGGTAGTAACAGCTGGATTAAATTCTGGATTTAAGCCTTCAACTGATAGATTAATTGCACTTAAAGTATTATCAGTATAACTAGGATCTTGTCTAGTAACTGTTACATAATAATCAATTGTTTTGGCATTGTTAGCTATTGAGATTTTAAATGTTTGGGTTCCATATGATAGGTTTTTAACTCCAGTACCAGTTATTGTACCAGAGGCGTTACCTCTAGAACCTACTGCTTGAATATTTATCTGTGAAACACTAGCGTCTACGACTACATTATAAGCAGTATTTTTAGTATCAAAGGCAGGTGATAGTGTACCGGGACTAACTGTTAACCCAGTTAGATATGGAATTGTTTTACATGAGTTAGTACATGCACATCCGGTACATGTATTTTTACATCCGGCAGCATTAGGATTAGTAACACAATCGTTTTTAGGCGTTGTACTTCCACCACCAGTGTTTTTACTACACATATATGCGAAGACTACTCTACAATAACGTTGAGCTAGTCTTTGACCGCCTACCGTTAGTGATAGATTACTACAATTATTAGAATCTACTTTTAAACTATCTAGTTTATAACCATTAGCTGGAGTAACCAAAGTACCTGTTTTTTCAGGAGTAACACTTTTACCTCCAGTATAGATATAACATCTTTCAATAGTACCTGAACCACTACAGTTTTCTACTCTTTGATTTGTACATGAAGATGTGACTTTTATACCATAAGAGTACATAACTGCATTAACATTTCCTGTAGATACTCCACTTCCCGCTACCCAAACATAATATATACCATTTTTAACAGCGGCATAGTAAGTATTAGAGTTAGTGCTAGTAAATTTAGCTTGGCTTAATGTTGGTGATTCTCCCCAATAATAACCTACTACTGAACCACTTGTTTTAACTGTTACTAAGTCATTATTAGCAGTAATTGATACAAATTTAGGACCACTAATGTTAGCTAATTCTTGCATCATGTAACCATTATCTTGGACATCTACTTTAGCATTTACTATGTTTGAAAAGTTAAAACACAAAAATAAAAGTAGTAAATAATTAAATACTTTTTTCATCATAACTATCGTTCCTTACTATTAATAATCATATCATTTATGATATATTTTATCAATATAATTATATACTTTTTTCGCTTCGTTAACAAGAAAAATAAGTATTATTTCTAACACTTATTTTTCTTATTAACTAACTTGATAGTAGACATATTTATTGTTTTTCACTAAGTTCTTTGTAATAGTTGTATCTTTTTTTAGCTTCTTCTTTGTTTAACTCTAATAGTTCTTTAGCAAACTCAGTATTTTTCTTATATAGAGAGTTATATCTTACTTCGTTTTTTAGTAATTCTTCATACTTGTCAAAGTTAGGTTCTCTACTATCTAAGTATAATTTATCTTCATTAGGATTATATCTTAGTAGGTTAAGATATCCTGATTCAACTGCTAGTTTTTCTTCGTTGATACTATTACTCATACCACCTTTTATACCTTGTTCTATACAAGGAGCATAAGCAATTATTAGAGCTGGCCCATCGTGTTCTTCAGCTTCTTTGAAAGCTTTAATAGCTTGGATAAAGTTAGCTCCTAGAGATATATTAGCTACATAACAATTAGGATAACTCATAGCTATTCTAAATAAGTCTTTTTTACCAGTTTCTTTACCACTATCAGCAAACTGAGCTACTTGGCCTAAACGAGATGACTTACTAGCTTGACCACCAGTATTTGAATAAACTTCTGTATCTAATACTAGTATTTTTATATTCTTATTACTTGATAAGACGTGGTCTATTCCACCAAAACCGATATCATAAGCCCAACCATCTCCACCTATACACCAGACACTACGAGCAGGAATATAATTAATTAGAGGTTTTAAATCATTGGGTATTTCCATATCTTTAAGTTTATTAGCTATATCATAAGTAATATTAAAGTCATTTTTATTGTCTAACCATTTCTTAAATAGCTCTTTTTCTTCATTCATTACACTATCTAAGGAGTGTTTCATTATTACTTCTATTCTATCTCTATTTTTTTCATAACTTAGTAACATACCATAGCCAAATTCAGCATTATCTTCAAATAGAGAGTTAGCCCATGGTATTGAGTATGGTGTAGAAGGTGTACTACCTCCGTAGATAGAAGAACAACCTGTAGCGTTAGCTATTACTAGTTTATTGCCTAATAATTGAGTTAACATTTTTATATAAGGCGTTTCTCCACAACCAGCACAAGCACCACTAAATTCCATACATGGTTTATAAAATTCTAAACCTTTAGGTGTCGTATTAGGGAATAAGTCTTGAGGGTTATCATAGTTATTGAAATAATTATTTACTCTATTTTGAGTACTAGTATCTACCTCGCCATAAGATAAGGCTTTATTCCCCATTTTACCAGGGCAGGTATTAATACATAATCCACAACTAGTACAATCATATTCTGAAACCATTATTTCAAAGTTATAGTCTGGTTTACCTAACATAGGTATACCTTTATCTTTTTCTCGATGAGCAAATGGTCTAATGACAGCATGTGGACATACTAAAGCACACTGATTACATTGGATACAATTAGAACTATCCCATTTAGGAACTAAGTTACTTACTTTTCTTTTTTCATCTTTAGTTAAAGAACCAGGGAATGTTCCATCTTTATATGGTAATAAATCTGATACTTTTAGTTTATCCCCTTCTCTTCTTCTAATAGTTTCAAAAATATCTAGAGACTCTTCTTTTTCTTTAGATGTAGTAAACTGTTCTTCGATTAAATTTATTTTTTCTAGAGTCAGGTCTAGAGCTTTTATATTAGAATTAACTATATCTTCTCCTTTATTACTAAATTGTTTTTTGATAGATTCAATTATTATATTTTTAGCATTTTCTATACCTAGTAAAGATAGAATAACTAGTTCCATTATTTTACTTATTTTACCTTTTATATTACATTCTAAAGCTATATTTAAGGCATCTATAGTATATACTTGTAGTTTCTTATCGATTATTATCTTCTTAATATTATTAGGTAAATAGGTATTTAATTCTTTTTTAGAAGTATTAATAATTAGATAACCTTTTTCTTTAATACCTTCTAACATATTAAAATTAAATAGGTATTCTTCTTTAGTTATTACAACCATGTTAGGATTAGTAACATAGTATGGAGCATTAATTTTATTAGTACCTATTCTTAGGTGACTAATAGTAACTCCTCCACTTTTTTTACTATCATATTCATTATAACTTTGAACATATTTATTATCATCATTACCTATTATTTTTAAGATATCTTTAGAAGCCGATACCATTCCGTCGCTACCAAAGCCATAAATCTTTAGCTCTTGAGTATCTAAATCTATTTGGTAATCTTCTTTTGGTAAACTTAAGTTAGTAACATCATCTTCAATACCAATAGTAAAGTTATTTTTTAGTTCTTTATCTAGCATTTTATAGACACTATAGATTTGAGATGGATCAGTATTCTTAGAAGATAGACCGTATCTACCGCCAACGATGGAGATATCTTGATCTTTTAGAGCACTAACAACATCTAAGTATAAAGGTTCGCCAATACTACCAGGTTCTTTAGTTCTATCTAGGACAGCTATTTTTTTAACACTTGATGGTAAGACATCTTTTAAGTATTTAGTACTAAATGGTCTATATAGATGGACTTCAATCATACCTACTTTATGATTATTATTATTTAAATCATCGACAACTAGTTTAATAGTATCACAGACACTACCCATTGCTATTATGATATTAGTAGCGTCTTTAGAACCATAATAGTTAAATGGTTTATAATCAGTATTTAGGAAATGATTAATTTTTTTCATATTATTGTTAACTATATCTGGCATTTCTATATATAGTTTATTACGAGCTTCTACTGATTGGAAATAAATGTCTTCATTTTGAGCCATACCCTTTTGAATATGACTATTAACGTTTAACATTCTTTTTTTGAATTTTTCTACTTTATTAAAATTAATTAAAGATATCATATCTAAATCATCTGCTAAATTAACTTTATTATTTTCATGACTTGTACGGAAACCATCAAAGAAGTGTAGGAATGGCAAACTACCATCGATAGCACTTAGATGGGCTACGCAAGCTAAATGATTTGCTTGTTCAACATTAGTTGAGGCAAGCATGCAAAAACCAGTACTACGAGTAGCATAGATATCGGAATGATCTCCAAAGATAGATAAAGCGTGAGTAGCTACAGTACGAGCTGCGACATGTATTACACCAGGTAAGCATTCACCAGCCATTTTATACATATTAGGTATCATCAATAATAAGCCTTGGGAAGCTGTAAAGGTAGTTGCTAAACTACCAGTTATTAATGCTCCGTGCATAGTTCCAGCGGCTCCTGATTCACTTTGCATCTCTACTACTTTAACTCGATCATTGAATAGATTCTTTTTGTCAGTACCCGCTAGTTCATCTACTTCCTTTGCCATAGGGCTACTTGGAGTTATAGGATATATTGATGCGATTTCCGAAAATAAGTATGCTGCTTCAGCACAAGCTTTATTTCCATCTACTACTTTTTTCATATAAAAACCTCCTAAATAAAGTATTTATTATAATTATCTTTTATATCACGATAATACTTAATTATATTTCCAGCCCAATATTCATTATTATCTAGGGCTATACCAATACTAGTTATTATGTCATCATTTACTAACTCTTTATTCTTACCTATTATCTTGTAATAATTAATTACTTCTATACATAATTCTATTATACCCTCTTCTTTATTAGCGAAACTTATAATAGTATCATCTTTATTTTTTAAATTAGCAGGATTATTATATTCATTAAATGTTTCACTATCAAAACCAGTTTCTACTTGGACTATGGCAGCAATTAAGCATTCATCTAAGTTAAGTATTTTAGAGTAGTATTCTATTTGTTCATAGTAGTTATCCTTAGAAGTATAACCATTATTTATGTAGAGCCTTTCTTTAGATAAAGAAAAATGTTCTGGATCTTTTTTTATCTTTCTAATAGCTAGTAATAATAATTCTTCCTCACTAGTAATATTAGTTGGGAATTTTATGCCCGTTATATTGTTTTTATCATGAAAGTCATTAGTTAATCTTACTAATAATTCATATGTAGTATTATAGTCAATTTGATAAATATCACAATACTTTTTTATTATCTTTTTTTCTTCTTTGTTTGTAGTGTTATTAAATACTATTTCTTTAGTATCTTTTAAGACTATTTCTTTATTATGGTTATCACTAAGAGCTTTATAACTACCTATTATACCTCCAGCTAGGCAGATGGTAAATAGACCTCTTAGTATTAGGTTATGAGCATTTTTATTAAGCCATCTCTTAGTAATTGTTCCTTTCTTTTTATCTCTTTTAAAGTTCTTTTTCTTTTTTAAGATATCTTCATTATAGATAGATATCTTGTAAGATGCTTGGCATCTATTAGAAGCTATTTTAGATCTATTATGTAATGTTCTTAAAGCTAGTATATCTTGATCTTTTAGAAGAATAGTCTTACCTTTATTATCGGTATAATGTCCATTAGAGTCTATTCTTTTAATATCTATTATAGTTATATCTATCATATGAGACATCTCCTATTATAAATTATATTACAAGAAAAGAAGAAATAGAATCATTTCTTCTTAAAAACAAATATCTTACTGAATATATAATTAAAAACTGTTACTATTACTTGACAAACTAGAGTCCAAATAACTACCCATCCTTTGGTATTAAGCTTTAAACAAGTAACAAATAACCACATTATAACCATTTCCATTAGTAGGGTTAAAATTCGACTATTTATGAATGATATGAATTCTTTTAGTTTGTTCTTATTCTTACTTTTGAATACATAGATTCTATTAGTAATATAAGCAAAGGTTACAGCACCTATCCAAGATGTGATAATAGCTATTTGTAATTCGTATTTATTCTTAGCATCTAAGATAGTAAATAATAGACCCCATTTAATAACTATAGCAACAATTGTTGTTGAAAGACCAACTACTATATAGGTCCAGAATTCTTCATTTTTGTGGTATACACCCCAACCCCAACGCCAGAATCTAACTATTATATTAGGTTTATAATCATAGTAATTATGGATTTTATCCCCTTTTACTAGATAACCCTGCTTGGCCTCTTCAATTAATGGTAAATCATTAATTGAATCAGTATACATTTTATCAACTATACCTTTAGGGTACTCGGAATAAAATAGTTTAACTTTTTCTTGACCATGACAATTGTTGCCGATTACTTCGCCAGTTTTTAAGTCCATCTCAGTAGCTATTAAACCATGTACTTTGTATTTCTTTTTTATATATTCTAACCACCAAGAACAGGAAGCAGAAATAATTATATCTCGATTGTGATTCTTTTTATTTAGCCAATATTGTTTTAGTTTCTTTTCGTGTTTTTGCCAAAACTCTTCAACAAAGGAATCTATATCTTCTATGTATTTAACAAAAGAAAAGATTTCTTTTTTAAATTCTTCTTTAGTTTTGATTTTTAATATATATAGTATAGTAATCCAAAGAACTAAGGGTAATCTTAGGATTGTCCTGGGATATTTTTTTAGTGACCACAAAAAAATATCAACACCGGAATCTCCACTATATATTGTGCCATCAAAGTCATACACATCATATTTCATGAAAATCACCAACTTGTATTGATATTATCATATTT
>CAMYYH010000038.1 GCA_947303405.1 uncultured Mycoplasmatota bacterium | reverse complement strand
AAGACCAACTAAAACAAATATTGATACTAACAAGACTATTACTAGTATTACTTTTTTCTTTTCATTTGTCATAACTACTCACCATTATTATTTCCGTTATCTTCTGTACTCTCATTAATCGGTGTATTATTATTCCAAACCAATCCAGAACCATTACTATTCTTAGCTCCACTAATTAAAAATCCTTCTGCAACATCAGTACTTGGTTCTCTCAAAGTAAATAAAAAATCATAAAATGCCTTTTCTTCATCTTTAAAATAATCTAAAGACTTTTGAGCAATACTTTCAGCCTCCACCAATGTAGTTGGAGCCTCAAAATTCATATTAATATAAACTATTTTACCTGTTACAAATACTTCAGCTTTCCTAACTATTTCTTCAGATAAAAGTTTACTTTCTACATCCTTTATAAAAGGCTTAGATAGTTTAACTTTATCAATTCCCGCTAATCTACCTCCGTATTTATCTTTATTTCCACCTACATAAAAACATTGTACTAATACAGTCCCTATTAATACAAAGCAAACAATTACTAAAGACATCAATATAGCAAATACACGATGCTCAGTATATATTCTCTTTAATTTTTTCATCACAATCCACCTCTTCTTGAGTACTTAAATTATACTACATTATCCCTTATTAAGCAATCAACCTAGTTTAGGAACATCAATTTGAGCGAAATCAACCTCTAATTTTTCACAAATTCCCCGAAACGTTTCCATTACACCTTTTTCAAGTATAGTAAGATCATTAACTATCTCTAAATCCTTATTTTCAAAAGCTTTTTTTTCATTACCTATAGTATTTATAATCGTATCATATAATTCTCTAGCACTATTTATATAACGTTCTACCATTCCCTTTTTTATTTCATCATCGAAACTCGAAGGTTGAAAAAGGCTCACATCTAAAGCTAATTTATTAATAGAAGATAACGGAATAGAAAGCTTTGTAGCTATCACAGATAATTTTTGGTCTCTTTCATAAGAAGAACCCGCCTTAATATCATCTTTATTCTTACCCATCTTATTACAAACATAATCCGTAATATATCCCATCATTTCTCTTCTAAAGTATTCCATATCCTCTTTACTCAAGCTATCTAAATCCAAGTTAATAGCCTTAAAATCCTGTTCACATTTAAATGCTTTAGCCAACACTTTTTCTACACTATCTTTAAAAGAAACAGAACTTAAATCAGATTTACAACTAACCGCCTCTATTAAGCACATAGACATTAACGCCATAGCAACAGGGTTACCCATATAGTGTTCGCCAAACCGACGAGGCATACCACTTTGTAATGCTCCAACGCCAAATGAATCTAATAAAACTACCAACCGTCCATCTATTTCCATAAATACTGCCTTGCTAAATTTATCATTAGAAGAAGGCATAATATAATCAAACCATTTAAGCGTCTCAGCATCATCTTGAATAAAATGAATAGTTGTAGTGGTTACATATGGAAAAACATCATGACTATCATCAACATAATCAACAATTTGTAAAAGTGATATTTGTCCCATAATACTTTCTACTTGTACATCATTAAATCCTTTAGCTAATAGCTCACTATGCATTTCTTCAATTAATTCTACAAGTGAACTATTCCCCCCTGCATAACTTACAAAATTTATATTTCTAAATAACTTTTTAGTTTCTTCTATATTACTGGGATTAGCCGCAGCTAAAATCGGTTTAAAATAAGCCATTTCACAAGCATGAGAACCATAAATGTCTACACCATAATCTTCTAGCTCAATACAAGTATTAAAGTTTCCTCCTTGTCTAATTCTTAATAGGTTCATTACCGCATTTAGGTATTTAATCATTTCATCATTATTAGCTTGAGGAACACTAAAAAAAACGGAGGGCTTACCAAGATCAACCACATAAGCACATGCTACCCCCTTTGGGAAGTCCAAACTAACTTTCACTTTCTTCTTCATATTTTTCACCTAATAAGATTATAATATTCACATAATAATTCTTCAATAAAAAAGAATAAGTTAGTAACTTATTCCCATAGATTATTAGGATATTTCCCTTCTTCGACTAACCCCTTTATAGCAGTCCTAACAGAATCAGTATCCTCTTTATAAGTAACACCATACCATTTAGCACTAGTCTCTATTACTTTAATAGACTTCTTACCTTCTTTATTAGCCATATCTAATATATCTGGTAGTAAGAATTCACACTTATCCATATTTTTTTTATTATCTTCAAAGAACTTATCAATAGATTCCCCTATTAAATCAAATAAAGATGGATCAAAAGCTAGCATATTCATCGATACAAGATCATCTTCTTCTATATAGAATGTATCAGCACCACTAAGCGGTACAGCTTCTACACCATTATCTACTTTCTTAACATTACATTCAATTATATCCTTAAGATCTCCATTTTCATTAATTATTACTCCTCTTTTAACAGCTCCATTCTCAGTTAATGTATTAATAACCTTATAACCAATCACACCATACTCATTATCTTTCTTATCTTTAAAATAATTAGCTGCAGCTTCATAAGCCTCTCTTCCATAGAAATCATCTGCATTAATAACTATAAAGTTATCTTTAACTACATTTCTAACTGCATACACAGCTTGAGCAGTTCCCCAAGGTTTAACTCTATCCTTAGGTATTTCTACCCAACTAGGTATATCTTCTAACTTTTGAAATACATATTCAACAGGAATATGTTTCTCTACTCTAGCGCCTATAGTCTCTTTAAATACATCATAGTTTTCTTCTTTTATAATAAATACTACCTTGTCAAACCCACTCTTTATCGCATCATATACTGAATAGTCTATTATAAACTCACCATTAGGCCCCATTGGTGCAATTTGTTTCAATCCTCCAAATCTACTCCCCATACCTGCGGCCATTATAACTAACTCCATATTATTACCTCCTACACCTTAGTTATACCTTTGTAATTCTTCAATAGCTTTTTAATTCCATAAGCTTTACTAAAAGCTACTGTTATTATATCACCATTAATACTAACAATAACACCTTTTCCATAAACATCATGCATAATTACATCTCCAGTGGTAAAGTTAACATCTTCATCTAAATAAAACTTCTTCTTATCTATCTTCTTTTCTTCAAACATATTAACATTATTTACTTCTATTAGATTATCATCAATTTCTTCTATAAATCTACTAGGTGGATTAATTACATCTTTACCATATAATATTCTTCTCTTAGCATTACTAATATATAATCTATCTTTAGCCCTAGTAATTCCTACGTAACACAATCTTCTTTCTTCTTCTAAACCCTGTGCTTCGAAAAAAGCATTTTGATGAGGGAATATACCATCTTCCATCCCCACTAAAAATACCACCTTAAACTCTAATCCCTTCGCGCTATGCATAGTCATTAAAGTTACACCTTCATTATTTTCTTGATGTTCAGATATATCAGCTATCAAAGATATTTCTTCCAAGAAATCAGCTAAAGATACCGAACCAGTTCTATCTTCAAATGTTTTAGTAATAGATTTAAACTCTTCTAAGTTATCTAACCTTAATTCATTATCTAAGTTCTTATTGTCCTCATATTCTTTTCTAATACCTGTCTTATCTAATATATCTTCGATCAAATCTGTTAAAGATAAACTCTCACTATCTTTAATTAATTCTAATACTAATTCTTTAAAAGATAATTCTTTACCCTTGCTAATAGCTTCAAACATTGAGATATTCTCATCTTTTGCAATACTTTCTAATTTAGAAATAGTTGCTTCACCAATTCCTCTCTTAGGAACATTTATAACCCTCCTAAGACTTATTTCGTCATCTTTATTTAATATTAATCTTAAATAACAAATTAAGTCCTTTATCTCTTTCCTATTATAGAAATAATAACTACCCACTACTTTATAAGGCATATTTGCTTTCAAAAACATTTCTTCTACTAACCTAGCCTGACCATTAGTCCTATAAAGTATACTGATATCACCATAAGAATAGCCTTCACCAATTAATTTCTTTACCTCATCTAATACTAATTGTATCTCATGTTTACCGTCATATGCTCTAAGATACTTAATCTTAGGACCTTCTCCTTTACTACTCCATAAGTTCTTATCTTTTCTTTCTTTATTATTTCTTATAACGGAATTAGCTGCTTCTAATATATTATTAGTAGACCTATAATTCTCCTCTAAAGATATTACCTTAGAATCCTTATAATCTTTTTCAAAGTTTAAAATATTTCTAAAATTTGCCCCTCTAAACATATATATAGACTGATCTGGATCACCTACTATAAAAATATTCTTATATTTTCTAGCTAACAACTTAGAAAACTTATATTGTACTTCATTAGTATCCTGATACTCATCTATTAAAATATACTTAAATCTATCTTGATAACTCTCTAATATATCTTTATGTTCCATAAACATTTTTACAGGTAGCAATAATAAATCATCGAAATCTACAGAATTATTCTTTCTTAATATACTTTGATATTCATAATATACTTCCTTAACAAAGTTGTCATTACCCGACGAATAATACTTATCTATATCGTCGTCTGATAACATATCATTCTTAATATTACTAATCTTATTTCTAACAAAAGAAGGAGTTATATCCTTAGGAATATAAGACATCCCCTTCATTATCTTTTTAACTATTGACAACGCATCATCACTATCTATAATAGAATAATTCTTATCATAACCTAGTACCCCAGCATTCTCCCTAAGTATTCTTACCCCAAGAGAATGAAATGTACCAACAAAAGAATAATTACCAGGAACTAGAACTTCTAATCTTTCCTTCATTTCCTTAGCAGCCTTATTAGTAAACGTAATAGCCAAGATATTATAAGAAGGTATCCCACAATCTATAAGTCTAGCTATTCTTGTGGTTAATACCCTAGTTTTACCAGAACCTGCCCCCGCTAATACTAAACAAGGACCATCTATATGTAATACTGCTTCTAATTGTTTATCATTTAATCCATCTAAATAATTCATAGGTGCACCTCCATCATATTATATCATTTACCCCAAAATAAAAGAAGTACAAATGTACTTCTTATAAATGTTCCATTATAGCTACATTCTTCTCTAACTTAGCTATTAAATCTTCCTTATCATATTTAGAAAATATATCTTCAAAAGAACTAGGTTCCATCAAAAACATATTATAAAATCTTAAAAATGCATCTTGGTAATTAGATACCCCCAAGTTTCTTAAATAATTAATATTAATCCTTACCATATCTTTTTCTAGAACTAATAAATCTATTGCTTCCTTTGAAAATATTTTATTTATCTCTTTAATATGATCTTCGTCAAATCCCATATTATCAAGAAATACTAATTCTTTACTACTTACTTCCATAATTCAACCTCCTACTCCTCAGTATGTTGAGGTATAGTAATCATACCCTCTGCTCTTCTAGAATTATACAAAGCAGCTACAGTAAGTATCTCTTTAGACTCAGATATTAAGTCCTCACCATTCTTAAGTAATAAACTTACCAAACAACTTAAATTTCTCTCAAACTTATTTCTAGAAATATAGGTATCTTTCATTTGATAAGTATTCTTATTAATAATCTTGGCCTCAAACTCTTTTTCTAAAGAATTTTTTAAAGTTTCATAAACACCTTTTTCCTCGGTTCCTAAATCAACCATTTTATAACAATGATCTTCCTTATAACATCTATCCAAAGCATCTATAAATATTGAACACAAATCATTGCTAAGAGATTTATTTAAAGCACTATTACATTCATCGCTAGATACTATTACATCTGATGAAGGATTATCAAACTCCTTATCAAATAAACCAGGTTTAAATATATAATCTACGTATACTTCTCCCTCTTTATAATCAATATTATTAGTTTTAACATAGTTTAATCTTTCAACAATAGTATCAACATTCATAGTTAATACTTCAGGAGTAGTACTTAGTAAATCCTCTTCACCATTTTCAATAATATCATCAATTGATTGTAATAACTCCATAGGGCCTTTAACAAACAATCCTAATTCATATTTACCATTCTTACGTAATAAACTAATTCCGTAATCTTTTAATATAGAAATATCAGCTTCAATATTATCAACACACTTAGTAATGATTACTAGATAATCTTTTATTTCAGAAGCGTCTGGCTCAATTCCGTTATTTCTAAGTATTTCCATAGCTTTAAAGAAAGAATCTATTCCATATCTAAATACCGGTAAAAACTGTTTATCAAATCCTAAATCACTATTCTCTAATGAATTAACTCCCTCTTTAATACTCTCTAATGAACAATCTATAAAATGTAGATTAATCGCATCAACTAAAGACTTCTCAGAGATACCTTTACCTCTTAAATAATTCAATTTATTTACCAAATTAACATCTGTTAAGTAAGAATAATTTCCATTAACATAATATAATGATTCTTCTGACACATTCAAAGCTTTTAGATTCTCTATATTACTATTAACAAGCTTCTCATCCACATCAGCTACTAGTTTTTTCAATTCCGTAGAAGCCTTACTCATATCTATATTAAGAGTACTTTTTTCTTCATCTTCTTCCGGTTCTTCTTCGGCTACTGGCATATTATCAAGTCCATCAATTATTTTCTCGGCCATCTCTTCTACTTCTTCAGGTACCTCTTCTATTTCAGGCTCTTCTTCAAAATCAACAACACTCTCAATTTTCTCTTCTTCAGTTTTTTCCAATTCTTCGTCAGGCTCTTCTTCATCATTGATAGTTGTTACCTCTCTACTTTCAATTGCAGCAGCTTCTTCTAATTCGTCTTCAACTTCCTCTACGTTAGAAACTTCTTCTTCATCAACTTCATTAGGGACAATAACCTCTCCAACATTATCATCGTCTTCTTCATCTTCTTCTGATTCTTTTGGACCCTCCTCAATATCAAGATTCTCTTCTGAATCAGTAACATTTTTCACTTCGTCCTCATCGGTATCTACACCAAATATATCATCTAAGTTAATATCATTAGACTCTTCATCAACCCCACTAATAGAAACCTCCTTAATTACTTCTTCAGGTTCTACATTAGGTACCTCTATCTTGTCAGACATGTCAGTAGTAAATAATATCTCTTTATACTTACCACCCATGCATTCTTTAACCACACTAGAGAATCCATCTTCAGGGAAGAATATAGCCTTAGAAGCTTCCTCAACAAAATTATTAGGAAAAACAATATCAAACTTTTCAGCCAACTCTTTAAATGGTGTCAATAAACCTATTACATAATCTTTATTAAATGATCCGTTACCATTTATAGAAGCATCTATTAAATACTTAACATCCTCCGTAGCGTTCTTTATATTATCATAAGTAGTACTAGCTTTATCTATCTCTTGATCTAAAGAAAGACTATGTTCTTCTAATCTATCTAACTTACCAGAATACTCTGCTACATCTTTATCTACTTTTTTATTGTTATCTTTACTTTTTAACTCTTCATTATGAGCCTTTTGACATTCATCAAGGAATCCACCATATCCTAGAACACCTAGATAATCTCTTAATATTTTATTTCCATCAAAAGATTTAACAAATCCTTCGAACTCATAGGGCCCTTTTACTAAAGCTTCTTTTTGTTCTTTGGCAATCTCAAGTTTATTACTAACGTCCATTAGCTCATTATCTACTTGTTCCTTCTCATTTTCTAATGAAGCCTTTCTCTCATTAATAGCCGAAAAAATTATACTCTTATTATCCAAATCAGCTAAATTACACAATAAGCAATAAATATTCTCTTTACTAGTTCCATCTATAATTCTTTTTGCCATAAAAAAGCACCTTCTTATTCTATACAAATTATATCAAAAAGAGAAATCAATGTAAATTATTAATTTCTCTCATTATTTTATCTTTTCAAAAAATATTAACCCTTTTTTCTTCTTTTTCTTCTTTCCACCACTATCGTCTTTATCCTTAGTTTCTACCTTCTTAACCATCTTTGGATTAAATAATAAGTCTTTATCTACCTTTTTACTCAAAGTATTAATATCTTTTAATACAACATCTTGTGAAGATATTTTCTTCTTTTCCTTAACAACTTTATTATCTCTTAAATTAAGGTCTCTATTTTCTACTATAGGCTTATTAACTACTATATCCGCTTTATCTTCAACTTTATTCATTTTAGGTAAATCAGTAGATATTGGTCTTTCTATAACTCTTCTATTATTTAAAGTCACTTTACTATTACCCAAAACTATTCTTTCTTTATTATCTACTTTTTTATTATTTCTTTTTACTTGTTCTGTATTGACAACTTTAATCTTCTTACCAATTAAGTATTTATCAACAATCTTTTTCGGATTACTCTTAATAGTCTTTTTAGTAGTATTCTTAATCTCCTCTATCTCTTTATAAGCTTCTTTTTTCTCTTCATCTATTTCTTTTCTAGCCTTTTCCTTTTCTATAGCTATCTCTTTACTTAGTTTTTCTTTTTCAATAGCTAACTCCTTATTAACTTTATCTTTTTCGTCCCTGATTATCTTGGCTTTATTAGCTTTCATTTGTTCTAAATCTACTAGTACTTCATTTAACTTAGCAATCTTATCATCATAGATTTTAATAGTCTTAGATAAATCATCAGTATCCAACACTTCAATAGGCGATTTAACAACATCTAGATCTTCTACTTTTTTATTAAACTCATCATTATCAGTATTAGCGACTACCTTAATTCCTTCTATTTTATCAGTTTTAACAATCTTCATTGGTTCTACTGCATCTTCTTTACCAATAGAATCTATCTTACCAACTACTATTGTCTCTTCTGTATAAGGTTCTAAGAAACCTTCTCCTTCATCTGGTTTTCTAATCAAAGCATCTTCTTTTACTTTACGAATAGATAATTCTCTTTTTAATATCTCTTTAGCTTGTTCTTCTTTTTCGTGTTTTTTAACATAAACTGGTTCTTCAATATAACCCAAAACATCGTCCACTTTTCTTCTCAAGCCAAATAATCCAATTAAATCATAAATATCCTTTATAACAAATATTAATATTGGAATTAATAATAAGACAAACCAACCCTTTTTATTCGCTAGTAAAAACTGTATCTTTCCTAATTTAGGCACAATAGCTATTTCTTTACCAATTACATTATCAAAAGTAACTAAAACCCCGTCAGGTTCGCTATTATTATCCCCTTGTGTTTGATACTCATAATTTCCATTATCTATCTTATTAATTGATACAACCCTATGAGTAATAGTCATTCCTTCCGAAGTAGAATTAGTAGAAATATAAGTAATAATATCTCCAACTTCTATATCATTAGGATTCCTTACTCTTTTATTAATAACAACATCGTATACTTTAATAACCGGGTTCATACTTGGACTAACTATTGTATAAAAAGAAATAAATGGTTTATACTTAGAGTCCCCCTTATGTAATTGAGCCGAAAAAACATAAAACAGTAAAAAAAGAGCAATAATAGCCACGAAAAAAATTACTATGTCTAATAGTACCTTGGTTATTACACTAGATAATCCTTTTTTATTTCTAACTCTTTCGGCCATTAATTAGCGACCCCTCTATTCCTTATTGTCTTTTACCCCAACAAACTATTATTATCTTCATCAATACTTATCTTGACTTTTGCTCGATAATCATTGGGATTCTCCACTGCATTATCAAGTTTAATAGTATAAGTCACATCCTGTCCGGCTTCTATCTTCAAACCAGCCCCAATCACTTCGCTATTACTAGGAGCAACTCCACTTTTATTAAATTCGCTAGAATTAACAGAATAATTATAGTATCCAGATTCCCCCACTATATCAATCAATCCAATACTATACATTAAAGTATCTTCCCCTTCATTAGAGATCTTTACTACCACACTATTACATTGCCCATTAACACAATTTAAAACACTTCCATTTTCAAAAGAAACAGTCAATGTTTCATACGACACATTCTCTATAGTTTGTTTCTCTTTCCCCACCATAATATCTTGTATATTATTATAAGCTTTATATGAAAAGGACAACGATAACAAAGTTGAAAATAGTGTTATTAAAACAACAACAACAAATAAAGCCCGCTTAAACTTGCTTTCGTTTTTGTTAACTACAGACAATATTTGTAATTGTTTGGTAAGTCCATTCTTATCTTCCATCATTATGCACCCTAACTATTGATTAAAACATCTAAATCCGCAGAAAAAGAATTATTAGACTGCTCTAAATAATTCCCTGCATATCTAACCTTTATTCCACAAGCAACCGACTTATTTGCACTAACAACAATAGCTCCAACTATTACCTTTTCTTCATTGGTATTAGGCATTACATTATTATCAATAACAACGCCATTATCACAACTTACACCATAAACAAAATTAACATTATCAGTTGTATTCCAGTCACTTGTTACATTTTTCCACATAATTTGATAAATAATGTCGTCCGAATTATCATTCGTAATGCTAACCCAATAGTCTTTTTCAAATAATCCAGCCACATCTTTTATAGATACACTCTTACCAGTCTCATAAACTATAAGACTCTTTTTATATTTCGTCTTAGTATTAATTATATTACTAGAATTAACTCTCGTATGATTGTTCTCATTAAAATAAATCAATAAAGAAGAAAATAATGAAGAAGCAAAAGTCATAATAGAAACTATACATAAAATCCATAATAACTTCCTTTCCATATTATCACCCTCTATTATAGTAATAATAACAAATTATCAAATCATTATCAAGTTCTTAAAACTAACCTTGAAAAGGAACAACTAAAATTATATAATTATGTTAAGCAAAAAGAAGTAACTTAATGCTATATTGATTTATAGGAGGGAAAATATGGGATTAATTAAAGCTTTAACATCATCTACTTCAAGTGCTCTTGGAGATCAGTTTAAGGAGTACGTCACTTGTCCAGAAGTTGATGATAAAAATGTATTAATAGTAAGAGGAACAGTCAACCATGGAGAAGGAAACAAAAAACCAAGTGCAGGCGTAATTTCAAATGGTTCTAGAATTGTAGTTCCACAAGGATGGGCTATGATGCTAATTGATAATGGTAAAATCGTTGAATTTTCTGCAGAGCCAGGAGAGTATACTTATGACACTAGTTCTGAACCAAGTATCTTTACCGGCGGCCTAGGAAAGGGAATTTTAGATACAATAAAAACTATTGGAAGCCGTATTACCTTTGGTGGACAAACAGCAAGAGACCAAAGAGCTTACTACGTTAACCTACTTACAGTAACAGGAAACAAATTTGGTTCTCCACAACCAAAAAAGATTACTGACGAAAAATATGGAATTATAGAAGTAACATTCTTCGGCGAATACGCTTATAAAGTTGAAGATCCAGTTATCTTAGTAAACACAGTAATTGGTGCTAACGCTAAAGACGAAGTAACTTTCGACGAAGTGGTAGGAAGTCAATTAAAAAACGAGTTTTCTGAACAACTTACAAAAGCTATTTCAGAAGTAATGAGAATTAAAAAAGTTTCATTTGGTGACATGGGACTATATGGGTCAGACCTATCTAACCAAATGAACGAAGTTTTATCCCCAACATGGAAAGAAAAATACGGATTAATAGTAACCGATGTTGCTATGGGAGACATCAACGTTACAGAAAAATCAATGGAAAGAATCAATAAAATTGATGACGCAACTATTTTCTCTAACGCTAACCTTCAATCAGGGCTAATGGCATCTGCTACTGCTGATGCAATGAAAAATGCAGCTAGCAACGAAAATGGTGCTATGATGGGATTTGCTGGATTGAATATGGCTCAAAATGCTGGCGGCGCAGCCATGAATGTCGCTAATCAAAATGCACAAAATGCAGGAGGAGCTAATTCTACAGTTGGTGTAGCTGGTACCGCAGGCGCTAAGTTTTGCCCTAACTGTGGAAACCCTACTAACGGCTCTAATTTCTGTTCAAACTGCGGAGCAAAATTAAACTAAAAAAATAGAGGTTCAAAAGTGAAGTGAACCCTATTTAGGACACTTTAATAAAAAAGACTTTTAATGTAAAATAA
>CAMYYH010000037.1 GCA_947303405.1 uncultured Mycoplasmatota bacterium | reverse complement strand
GCATATTAATCTATTTGTTAAATACAAACTAAAAGAAGACATCATTGCCGATGCTGCTCAAAATACAAAACTTATGAAACCAACATTTTATGCCATCGAGTTTATAGAATATCTTCATAAAAATAATATACCTCTTATTATATTTAGTGCAGGTGTAGGTAACATTATTGAAAAATTCTTAGAAAACTATAACTGCTATTTCGATAATATATATATTGTAAGTAATATGATTAAATGTAAAAAAGGTATAGCGGTAGGAATCGAAAATGATATTATTCACACATTTAATAAAAATGAATCATCTATTCCTAAAAATATTACTGAAAAATTAAAAGATAGAAATACTGTTATACTTATAGGTGATCATATTGGGGATACAACTATGGTAGATTCTAGTAAACATAAATCAGTTATTAAAGTTGGTTTTGCTTCGCAAGAAATACCAGAAGAAGTATTATCTAACTACTATGACATAGTACTTGATAAAAAAGAAAATTATAAGGATATCTTAATATCAATATTCAATGATTTGTAAGATATCTCTTTTTTTATTGTATAATTTTTTATATAATAATAATAGAATAGGTGATAAAATGAAAAAGATTATAATACTACTAATAATACTTTCATTTCCCTTAATAGTTTTTGCTAAAAGTAATGTAGAAATAACAAACATAACATTATTAGAAGAACAAACTATAGATGTTGAAGAAATAGAACCAGTTAAATTTAAAGACTTAAAATTAAATTTTAATCTTAGATTTAACGCTCTAAATGGTAAAGCAATCTATAAACTAACTGTTAAGAATAATACTGATAAAGATTATGCCATAGATGATGCCAGTACTTTTAATGAAGGAGAATTCATTAGATATGATTACTCTATTGATGAAACATCTAAAATATTAAAAGCAAATGAATCCACTTCTATATATATAATAATTACCTACTTTAAAGAACTAAATGAAGAGCAACTCATTAATGGTAAATATACTGAAAAAGATAGTGTAGCAATTGAATTACTTAATAATAGTGTAATAGATAATCCATCTATGCGTTTTACCCTTAATCCGAACACTAGTACAAGTGACATAATAACTATTGTTATCGTTTTAGCTTTAATGAGTTTATTATTAATACTAGTTATAAAAAGTAATAGAAAAGGTAAATTGTTTATACTTATATTACTATCATTAATTCCTGTTATAGCTTTTGCTCTAGAAAAACTATCTATTGAAATAGAAACCTATGTCGAAATAAATAAAGCAATAGAAACCAAGATCTTCTACATTGCCGGATATACCGACGAGTATGTAGACTTCATGGTTGATGAAGAAAGTAAGAAGGAATATCACTTTATAGAAGGAATGAACTTTGCTGAGTGGTTAAATAGCGAATATAACACAGATAATTTGAGTTTCACAAGTGGTGCTGGTTTTTGTGATTTGGGAGATACTTTCCTTGCTGAAAACATAAAAGCCTTAGATAATTTAACGGAACCTCAATTAACACACGAAGCCGTGATAATTGAAGGTAATACTTATATAAAGGGAACCGGTCTTCAATGTAGTACAGAATAAAGCAACTTAGTTGCTTTATCTTAAAAAAGTGTTGTTAGGAGTAACTAATGAAAACAGAAATAGAAGAAAAAATATTAGATATTAATAAAGACGAAATAATCAAAAAATTGGAAGAATTAGGTGCTAAAAAAGTAGGTGAATGGCTCCAAAAAAGATATGTTTACGACTTTGTACCTAAAAGAGATAAAGAATGGATAAGACTTAGAACCAATGGTATAGAAACTACTTTAACTTATAAGAATATTGAAAGTAATACTATAACTGGTACTAAAGAATTAGAAATAGTAGTATCTGACTTTGCTGCTACTAATGCTTTACTTAATGTACTTGGTTATAAATCTAGAACTTATCAAGAAAATTATCGCATTAGATATTACCTAGATAATGTCGAAATAGATATTGATACTTGGCCTTTAATTCCTTCCTATTTGGAGTTAGAAGGTAATAGTGTCGAAGAAGTGAAAAAGATAGAGGGTTTACTAAATATTGATAAGAACAATATTACTAACCTTAGTTGTGAAGAAATCTATCTAGAAAAGTATGGTATAGACATAGTTCCAATGCCAGAACTAAAGTTTATTGAAGAAAATAAGGATAATTAAATCATCCTTTCAGGTGATTGAAAAGAGAACATAAAAATGGTAAAGCTTTATTAGAAAATAGAGGTGTTTATATGAAAGAAGAAAAACAAGTAAAAATGGTAGAAGACAAAGAACTATCATCAAGATATTTATATAAAAAGAAAGAGAATAATCCAGTATTAATAATAATTATTATTTTAATAATATTAGCAATTGGTGTTAGTGCCTACTTTATAGGAGGAAGTAGGTTAGATAATGAAAAAGACAATAATAAGAAAGAGTCCCAGGTAGTAAATCCAGAATTAAAATCGGATTATAGGTTATCAGGTAATGGTTTAGAAAACTTTGATTTATTCTTCCTAAAAACTGATAATAAAGAAACAAACATGGTATATAGTCCATTATCTATTAAATATGCATTAGAAATGTTAGCAGAAGGAGCAGATGGGGATTCTAAAGCACAATTAGATGCCATTATAGGTGATTATAAAGCTAAAAAGTATATTAATAATAATAACATGTCTTTTGCTAATGCTTTCTTTATAAAAGATACATTTAAAGATAGTATTAATAAAGATTATACTGATTTACTAAATAATAAATATAATGCTGAAATAATATATGATTCTTTTGATAGCCCAAATACTATTAATAATTGGGTAAACAATAAGACACTTAAACTAATACCAAAACTAGTAGATGATGTAAGCGATTATGATTTCTTGCTTATCAATGCTCTAGCAATAGATATGGAATGGGTCAAAAAGATTCAATCAGAGCATGAAGACTATGCTGTTCCATTTATCCATGAGTTAGTAAAAGAAAATGATAGCGAGAATGAATGGATCAGAGAAAACGGTCGAAGTGGTGTATTTGTATCCAGTTTAGATAGCACGGATTATCACGAATTGGATTTCGAAGGCTTTGATAAAAAAGCTAAATCAGCTAATATTGCTGCTGTTGCCAATAAATATGATGCCGTTAAAGAAATAGGGGAAGATAAAATAAAAGAAACTATTACCAAAGAATATTCTGAATGGTTAAAGACAGAAGAGGGTAAGATATGTAGTGCTGCTTTACCTGATGAATACCCTAGTGATGCTAGTAAATATTCAGATAAGTTTATCAAAGATTTAGATAGTAACTATAAAAATATAAGTAGTTCAACAGACTTCTTATTCTATGATGATGAAGAGGTAAAAGTATTTGCTAAAGATTTAAAAGAGTATAATGGTACTACTATTCAATACGTAGGTATTATGCCTAAAAAACAAAAACTAATTAACTTTGTTAATGCAACTAATTCTAGTAAACTTAACGAGTTCATAAATAGTTTAAAAGATATCTCATTAAACAGTTTTGCTGATGGATATATAACAATTATTGAAGGTTATATTCCAATGTTTGAAATGGAATATGAATTGAACCTAATGGATGACTTAAAAAAATTAGGTGTTAAAGATGTCTTTGATTCTGAAAAGGCTAATTTATCTAAAATGACTAGCGAAAAAGAATATATAGATACAGCTTTACATAAAGCTAATATAGAATTTAGTAATGATGGTATTAAAGCTTCTGCAGCTACCGCCATTGGTGGTAAAGGATCTGCCGGCTGTGATTTTGACCATCGTTATGAAGTACCTTTAAAGAAGATTAATATAACTTTTGATAAACCATATTTGTACTTTGTAAGAGATAAAAATAGTGGAGAAGTATGGTTTACTGGTACAGTATATGAACCAATAAGCTATAAAGTAGTTGATTCTATGTATTAAAAAAAGAAACGATAGTTTCTTTTTTTTATTCCACTGTAACAGATTTAGCTAAATTACGAGGCTTATCTACATCTAATCCTCTATCTATAGTTATATAATAAGCAATTAATTGTAATGGTATAACTGATAAAGAAGGGTAGAAGTATTTATTTGTTTTAGGAATAGTTAAAGCAAAATCAGATATCTTACTTACATCTATATTCTCGGCTGCTATACCTATTATATAGGCTCCTCTAGACTTAACCTCTACTAAGTTACTAATAGTCTTTTCATATACTTCTTCTTGTGTAACAATACCTATTACTAAAGTATTATCTTCTATTAAACTAATAGTCCCATGTTTTAACTCTCCAGCTGCATATGCCTCACTATGTATATAACTAACTTCTTTTAATTTTAAGCTACCCTCTAGAGATATCGCATAATCTAAGTTTCTTCCTATATAAAAGGCATCTTTAGTATGTGAAAACTTACTAGCTATCTTTTGAATACCTCTAGTTAAATTATCTAATATATACTTAGCTTTATACGGAATATTCTCTAATTCTTCTATTAATTCTATATAATTTCTTTCCGTTATCTTTTTCTTTATTCTAGCTATTTCAATAGCTAATATATAAAATACAATTAACTGAGTACTAAAGGCTTTAGTAGTAGCAACAGCTATCTCCGGACCTGCTAAAGTATATAAGACATAATCAGCTTCTCTAGCTATTGAAGAACCAACTACATTTATTATAGCTAATGTTTTTATACCTTGACTTTTAGCTTCTCTTAAAGCAGCTAGAGAATCAGCTGTCTCCCCGGATTGACTTATTATTATTACCAATCCTTTTTTATCCAATATAGGCCTTCTATATCTAAATTCTGAAGCAATTTCAACTCTTACAGGAATTCTAGTTAAATCTTCTAATACATACTGAGCACATACACCAACATGATATGCTGATCCACAAGCAACAATATAGATTTGTTTAAATGACTTTAACTCTTCTTCAGTAATACCGGATTTATAGATATCTATTTTATTCTTATATATATAATTATTAATAGTCTTTTTAATTACTTCCGGTTGTTCATTTATCTCTTTAATCATAAAATGTTCATATCCTTCTTTTTCAGCTGCGGATATATCCCATTTTATTTCTTTTAATTCTTTTTCAATTTCGTCCCCATTAAGGTTATAAAATATTACTTTATCTTTCTTTAGACAAGCAGCCTCTAAGTTATCTATATAATACACTTTCTTAGTATACTTAAGTATAGCTGGTACATCAGAAGATAAATATGTACCATCTTTATTCGTTCCTATTATCATAGGAGAATCTTTTCTAGCTACCCATATTTCATCAGGATGATCTTTAAATAATACAGCAATTGCATAAGAACCTCTAGTTCTAACCATTGTCCTATTAATCGCATCTATTGGTCCCATCTTATACTTTTTATAATAGTAATCAATTAAATTAGTTAATACCTCTGTATCAGTATCACTATAGAACTTATACTTATGTTTTTTAAGTTTATCAATTAATTCATGATAATTCTCTATAATCCCATTATGTACTAAAGTAATACTTCCATCATTAGAAGAATGAGGATGCGCATTATTCTCGCTTGGTTCTCCATGAGTAGCCCATCTAGTATGTCCAATACCACAAGTACCATTCAGTTCTTTATCAGCTATTTTATCCTTAAGATTAACAAGTTTCCCTTTAGCCTTAAAAATCTCTATTTCCTTATCTCTAATAGCTATTCCTGCTGAATCATAACCCCTATATTCTAGTTTTTCTAAACCATCTAATAGTATATTAACGGCTTTATTTTTACCATTATAACCTACTATTCCACACATATTCTACCTCCATAGTCTTTTAATTAATCAAATTATAACACACTTTCTAAAAAAATGATTTTTTATAGCTATTTTTTTAATTACTATATATAATATATATAGTAGGTGATAATATGTATTGTCCAAATTGTGGTAATGGCATATCTAGTAACGATAGATATTGTCCTAACTGTGGTAATAAATTAGTAGAAGGTTCTAATCCTAGTATCAACACTCAATCTAACTATGAAGATGAAGAACTATTAAAAGCTTATATAGGTAATAATTATGATTCTATAATCAATAGTAAGTTTAATTTTCCTGCTTTTATAATAGGGGGAATATACTTATTGTATAGAAAATGTTATTTATTCTTTTTCTTATTAATAATAGCTACATTATTTTTTCCATATTTTGTACTTATATACGCCATAATACTTGGTTTTTGTTTTAATACTTGGTATATTAAAAAAGCTAAAAATGATATATTAAGAATAAAAACTAATAACTCAAACGCTACTACTTCAGAACTATTAAATTTAGTAGGAAAGAAGGGTGGAACTGGTTTAGTAGGTCCTATTATCTACATAGTTATTAACGTTATCATAGTTACTCTATTTATACTATTATTTGCCTTTTTAATTAATACAGTTGATGATATAAGAGATTGGTCTTTCTTTGAACCAGGAATATCCGATAATTATTTTGATGAAGATATCTATTCTACAGATAATTACAATGGTTATTCTGAAGGCAAAATAAAGATTTTACATTATTATGTCCCTAATAACTATGCTAAAATAGAATATAAAGAAGATATAGCAGCTAGTTATCAATATAGATACAGTGATTCTATATGTAAATTTGAAATATATGTAGTAACTAATGAAATAGATAATATGATTGATTCTTTCCAAAGAGGAACTCCTCCAGAAGAAAGACTTATTAAAGATACTACATATAACTACATAGAATATTATGAGGATAATAGTATTAATTCTATATACTATACTAAGAAAAAAGGTGCTTTATACGTCTTAGAATTTCAAGACAACAATGATGTAAAAGAGAAATGTCCGCAAGGCCGAGAAGAATTATTTAATAGTATTACTTACTCTGATACTATTACTGGTGAAAGTCCAGATTATGCCTAATAAAGAGATGTGATGATATATGAAAAAATATTATATATTACTAATACTATTCTTTACTTTTATATTACCTATAAAAGCTGAAGAACCCAAAGTATATATAGATAATATAGAACAACTAGAGATATCACCTGGTGTTGAAGAAAAAAGTGAACCAGTAATCAATGATTTAATTGTTAATTTTGATTTAAAATTTACAGAAGTAAATAGTTATATAAAATATAAAATTATTATTTTTAATAAAGATAGTGAAGAATACACCTTAGGGTCTAATGATAAGAATAGTAATAGTTATATTAAGTATGAATATAGTTATGAAAATGATAATAAAGTAGTACCCGCTAATAGTGAAAAAACAATGTATTTAACCATTAGATATTCTAAAGAAGTTCCAGTAGAGTTATATAAAGATGGTAAATATAATGAAGTTCATACTTTAAATCTATCTTTCTTTAATAATAGATTACCGGATGAATTAGTCAATAAAATAGATAATCCTAATACCAATACAGCATCTATAATATTTATTATCTTAGCTGTAATACTATCTTTTGTTATATCTTTCTTACTAAGTAGTAGAAAATTTAAAAGATATATTAGAATTCTATTAATAATAATAAGTCTATCTCCAATACTAGTATATGCAATTAATACGCTATATTTATCATTTAGTACTAAAATAGAAATACTAGCTCCTAAATATGCCTATTGTTTCTTTGATATCAGCGCCAATGAAATAACTACTTCTGAGTTTACTATGGGAGACACTATTGCCAGTTTAGAAATGCCAACAGAAATAGCTTTTTTACCAAAGGAAGTTGTAACTTGTGAATATACAAGAAAACAAAATATAGATACTGAAACTTACTGTGCTCTAGGTGATAATACAGTTGAGGTAAATAATGAAGACTATATAAAAGATGAAAGTGAAGGATGTTACTATGCGGTTAAATAGATAACATCTTTTTTCTTACTTTAATTTATATTATAATAAACACATGAAAGTTGGTAATAATATGGATGGAGATAATCTTAGTGCAACTCTTGTATTTGTAGTATTAATTATAATAATGATTGGTGCTATAGTATTCATTTCATTTAGTAACAAAAAAAGAGTAAAAGAAATAGATGATACTGAAGTAAGAGAAATAATAGAACAAAGAAATAATAAAGAAGAACCTAAAGAAGAAGAAAAACCACTAAGTACTTATACAAGTTTTTCTATTGATTATAATACTGATTCTAATATTTATCATGCTTCTTTATTAGAAACCAAACAATTATATACAAAAATAAATGAAACATGTACTACTAATGAAGGATGTACTCCTCTTGATAGAGAATTTTCTATAGAACTAACAGACGATGAATACAAACTAATAATTGATACTTATAATAAACTATATACTAGCGAATGGCCCAAAGAATCAAAAAGAACATTTACTATTTCGTTAGCTAGAATAGCCCGTAATAATGAAGAGATGGATAACAATAATACTAATTCTTGGGGTATGTATGAAGACTACGATACTAATAAAGATGGAATACTAACATATAAAGAATATGGCTTATATAACATTAAAAATATAGAATACTAAGAAAGAAGTAATAATATGAGTAAAAAGAAGAAAAAAATGAAGCTACTAAAAGCTCTAGTTGCAGGTTTAACTAAAAATGTTATAAAAAAAATAACTACTAAAGAATAACTATATACTTATACACAGGTTGAGGAATACTATTCCTAATTTTAATAATATAAAATACGAAAGGCCAGTATATGAAGATACTAAAAAATAAGTTAATAAATTTCTAAAAAGACTATCTAAATGCTCTAACTAGAATAACCTCAAATAAAATCTCTAATCTTCTTAAACCTTGACTAAGAAGTAAATAATCTATGCAATAATTACTAAAAAAATTATATTTACGAAGTACACAAGCAAAGTTTCAAAAACTCAGATACTTCTCTTTATTTATGTTATAATACCATTCATTAGGGGGAATACTTATGTCTACACAAAGAATGGCAAGTAGATTAATAACAGAAAGATTAGATATCGAAAGAGTTGATATTAGAAAAACTCTAGAGTTATGGGAGAGTATATTCCGTTTTCCGGATTATTATTGGCGTTATATACCAAAGATTTATGGTACTTATGCTGATTTTGAAAAAGAAATGGAATATTTTGCATTATGCGCTGAAGGACCACTGAATATCTATTGGACGATTAGTGAAAGAAGTACTAAAAAAGGCATAGGATTAATTTCAATTACTTTGTCCGATATAACGGATATTGACTGCTCAATTGCCATTATTTTGGCTAATAAATATAGAAATAAAAGGTATGCTCAAGAAGCAGCAGATGCTGTAATAAAACTTGCTTTTGAAGATTGGGGAATACAAACAATTACGGCCGAAATTGTTAGTGACAATGAAGCTTCTAAAACTTTGATTTTGAAACTTGGTATGCGACAAGTAAATATAAAAACAAATAGTGTTCCTATCTGGGATGATGAACTTAAAAAATTTACTAGACAAGGCGATGCCTTAGTTTATAGCATGAGTAATCCCCAAAGAACATATTATTAAAAGCTAAAATTGAAAAATCTATAAAAACTAGGTATATTACAAAAAGAAGAGGTGTTTATAGATAATACCTCTTTATTTATGGTATAATAATAAGCATTAAGGGGGACAACTATGCCAAAGGAAGATTTATATCAAGACCTAGAAACAGAGCGATTACTATTAAGAAAAATTGCTCTAACTGATCGTAATAGCATCTGGGAAATGTTTGCAAACTATGATTATTATAAATTGTATTACCCTGAGAAATATGAAAAAATTGAAAATCTCCTTATTAGCATGGCTTATTGGCACGTTCTATATGAGCGCGGTAACTTTTTCCTTTGGGGAATAACTATTAAAGGAGAAAGAAAAGTCATCGGCATGTTTTTAATACACTCGGTAGATACAGTTACGAATTCTTGTGATCTTAGTTGTATTATACACCCCGAGTATGTTAACAAAGGATATGCTACCGAGGCTTTAAATAGAGTCTTAAGATTTGCTATAGAAACCCTAGGTTATAGTAGGGTTTATGCCTGCGTTGTTAATGGTAATCTATCTTCAGAAAGGGTTCTTCAAAAAGCTGGAATGATTGTTGATTGTACAGCCCATGAAGTCTTTTCTACAGCCGATGGAGAAAAATGTGCTGCAAAAAGATACATGTTTGTAAAAAAACTAAAGGAAGATTAATAATGGATAAAGATATAGAATTTATGAAAGAAGCAATTAAATTAAGTAGAAAGAATAAAGATCCCTATGGAGCTGTAATTGTTCGTAATGGCCAAATAATTGGCCGCAGTAATGCTAAAACTCCCGTTACTAAGTCAATCTATGACCATGCAGAATTAATAGCTATTGAAGATGCTCATAGTAACACAGCTTTAATGGGTAACTTAAAGGGGTGTACTTTATACTGTACAGTTGAACCCTGTATGATGTGTTTCGAAGCTATTCTTTATCAAAATATTAAAAGAATAGTCTATGGTATAGAAATAGAAGCTGGAAATATCTATTATAATCATCCGGAAGATTTTAGTGTGTTAGACCTAGTAAAAAAGATTAATCCTAATTTAGAAATAGTAGGTGGAGTATGTCGTGATGAAGCTTTAGAAGTTATTAAAGATTATAATACTAAGATAGAAGCTAATGATGAAAAGTATATTGATATGGCTATAGAGATAAGTAAGAAATCTTTCTATCCTTTTGGAGCCATAGTAGTACGTCGTGGGGAAATAATAGGTAAAAGTACTGAAGATACGCCAATTAAAAGTACCCTATATAGACATGCTGAATTAGTAGCTATGGAATCAGCTGTTAATAATATTAAAGATTCTCTATCTAGAGGAAATCTTCATGGTTGTACTCTATACACTTCTTGTGAACCATGTATGTTATGCCAAGAAGCTATTCTTGCTGAAGGTATAAGTAGAGTAGTATATGCTGCTACTATCGAAGATAGTAACAAATACTTCTGTGAAGAATTTTCAATAAACCTAGAAGAAATAGTAAAAATAGCTAATAGTAAGCTTAAAATAGTACCCGAATTACACCGCGCCCAGGCTGTTGAAGTGTTAAAAAAGCATGGTAGAAAGGAGGAATAATATGAATACCCAAAAGGTCTTAGATGATATTGATAAAATATATCAAATGTGGAGTAGAGGAGAACTAGGTGGTGAAGTAATGCCAGAAGATGCTAATCCCCACATAGATATTTCTTCTTTAGAAAACTACTTATACTTTACTTTGCCAATGGCTCTAAATTATCAAAGAAATTCTTATACTCTATGGGAAAGTGCTAATAAGACCTATAATGATCCTGAAACAAGATTTGTATTTAATCCTAAAGAAGTAGTTAATAGAGACTTTACTGAAGTTCAAGAAGCACTAGTTAAATATCGTGTAGCTCTTCAAAAACAAAAACAAACAGAAATTTGGCTCAAACTATGTCATACCTTTGTCGATTTATACGATGGTGATATTAGAAAAATGTTTATAGAACTAGATCATGATGTTAATAAAATAAGAGATTTTATACAAAAGAAGAATAAAACTAGATTCCCATATTTATCAGGAATTAAATTATGTAACTATTGGTTATTTGTTATATATCAATACACTGATGAGAAATATAAGAATATTGAAGATTTAACTGTAGCTCCCGATACTCATGTTGTAAGAGGCACTCATAGATTAGGTCTAATAACTGATGAAGAGTTAAATAGAAGCGATGTTCAAGAACTAGTTATTAAAAGATGGAATGAAGTATTAAAGAATTCGAAATATAAACCAATAGATATTCATACCCCTTTATGGTTATGGAGTAGAAATGGTTTTATTGAAATCAAATAAAAAGATTTACACCGATAAATCTTTTTTTATTCCCTCTAAATAACCATAAGTACCAGAGTTATAATTATTAATCATATTATACAATTTCTTAGCCTCTATAGAAACATCAGTAACTCTTGTAGCTTTACCATCAATATCTATTAAAGGAATAGTAATTCTTCTTTTAGCTTTTACAGATACATAAAAAAAACTAGGTTCTTCTTCAGATTCTTTCATTACTTTAGCATTCTTAAAAATCTTCCAAGAAGAAATATTATTAGCAAATATTCTAATTAATTCTTTCTCTTTTTTAGTATATAAATCTTCTAAAGTAATTAACTTCTTATTAACACAATATAATACGGCTTGTGATATATACTGACTTACATATTTATCCCTATTAGTTTGTAATTCAATCGCATATTCATAGACAAAAGAGAAAAACTTTAGAGCCATTTCAATACTTTTAAATCCAATCTCTTTTTTACCATTTTCATTTTGTAAAACAATCATGTCGTCATATACTTTTTTTATCTCAGAAAATGGTTGAGTATGTATCCATATAGATACTGTATGTAATACACCATCTAGACGATCAGTACATAATTTAGGACTTTTATTCTCAAGTATTTCATATGTAGAAAAATCATCTAACCTATCTAAAGAAATATTATCTCTTTCTAATAGTTTTAATAACTTCTTATCTTTGCATAACATCTCTTTAACTGGTTTTTCTGATGATTCTTGTTTCGTATAATCACCAAATATATAATCTATACAATGGGCAAAACAAGGAGTCCCCATATCATGTAATA
>CAMYYH010000036.1 GCA_947303405.1 uncultured Mycoplasmatota bacterium | reverse complement strand
TAAATATATTATCTTGCATTCCCATAGATACAGCACGAGATTCTAATTTTTCTTTTACTTTAGCTTCATGTCCACTATAAGTATTAACCACATACCATTCTTTTTCCATTATACAGTCAATCCTCCAATAAAGCTCTTTAACCACGCCATAAATAGCGTTATAGCTGTAAAGAATAAACATAAGAAGACACAAATTACAATTACCGCAACTGTAGATTTTAAAATATCTCCAGCTGATGGCCATACAACTTGTTTCATTTCTTTTTTAATTCCAGCAATTAAACCTTTTTTCTCTTTCTTAGTCTTTTTCGTTTTAATTTCTTCTTTAACTGCTTCTTTAATCTTCACTTTAACTTCTTCTTTTAGTTCTTCCATTTCTTCTTCTTTAATTTCTTCAATCTCATCTACTTTTTTCTTAGTATCTTTTGTTTTAGAAATTACAGCGTCTTTTATTTCTTTCTTTGTTTTTGCCATTAAGCCCCACCTCATATTTTTTTGTATTAAAAAAACACTTCTTTGTGTTCAAGAAGAATATACTATAATCCAAAGGAAAAAGCAAGTCTTTTTTCCTTAATACTTATTTAAATACATAACAAATGAGTATATAGAACTATATATACTCATTTACTTGCTATTATTTCCTTGATTTTATTTTTTATTCTTTGCATAGTATTATCTATTTGTTTAGGCTCTTTATTTAATAGTAAAGCTATCTCATTATACTTCAATCCCTTTATCATATATCCATATACTTCATACTCATTACTAGATAACATTTCTTTTATCTTCTCATTTAATTCTTTATAGTTTTCCCTATTCATCATTTTTAATAAAGGATCATTTGCCGAATTATCACTAATTGAATCCATTAAAGGAACCTTTGCATTTTCATAAACATGTTCTAGAGATAAAGATTCCGACTGTAATCTACTTTTCTGATTATTAATACTTCTAATAGCATACTGTAACTTTCTATCTACGCATAAAGTAATGAATGATGGTAAAGAAGCCTCTTTATCATCTCTATAACTAGCTAAAGCATTAGAAAAACCAACTAAGGCATCTTGATATAAATCATTGAAATCATATCCTAATATACTAGCAATAGTACTATACTTCTTTACTTCTATATCTATTATATATTTATACTTATCATATAATATATCCTTAGCCTCTTCAGAGTTTTCTCTTATCATAAGTATTAATTCTTCATCATTATAATCACTATAACTCATATTATTACCTATTAACTATCCCATATATTATTATAGCCGTAGCTACAGAGGCGTTTAAAGAATTAATCTTCCCATACTGCGGAATAGAAACTATCTCGTCACAAGATTCTCTTACAAGTCTACTCATACCTTTTCCTTCATTACCTATTATTAATAATACCTTATCAGCAAAATCTATATCCCTATAATTATGTCCATTCATATCGGCTCCATAAACAAAAAATCCCTGTTTTTTAAAATCTTCTATAGTTTTATTCAAATTATTAACCATTGCTATATCAACATGCTCTAAAGCCCCAGCGCTAGTCTTCATTACTGTTGATGTTACGGATACCCCTCTATCTTTAGGTATAACAATAGAATGTATTCCAGATGCTTCACACGTTCTTATAATTGCCCCAAAATTATGAGGATCTTCTAAGTGATCTAACATAACAACCAATTTATCATTATACATGTCTTTATAATCCGAATACTCATAATCATCAGTTACTATTACTATACCTTGATGCTTACCATCAACCATCTTATCTAACACTCTATTATCACTAATAATATAGTTTATCTTATTACTTTTTATAAAACTTATTATCTCTTTATCATTAAAGCTTTTTGCTAAATACACCTTCTTAATAGAACCAGCATTATCTTTTAATTCATTGAAAACGTTTCTTCCATATACTTTCATATCATTCTCCTAAAATATAATTCATTATTTCTTTTATTCTATTATCTTTATTATCAAAGTGCAATCGACCAATTAATGCTTCTAAGCCAGTAGCTAATCTATAGGTAATAATATCTGTGCTTTTGCTTTTAGTCCCTTTTGCATTCCTTCCCCATTTAACAATTTCTAATTCTTCCTCCGTTAAAAAGTTATCATTTGTTAATCTCTCTAAATGCCTTCTCTGACTATTTGCACTTACATAAGATAAACTACCTTGCTGTAACTCCCCTACTTTAGTAATTCCCTTTTTTACTAAATATTCTCTTACATACATTTCATATATAGTATCACCCATATATGCACAAACCAATGGTCCATACATAACTACCACCCATAGCTAATTTATCACAAAAAACAAAAAAAGCAAGTGATTCTAAGATTTTTTACTCTTAGTTTTTCTACTAGCTTTTTCACCGTTTGTTTTCTTCTTTTCTTTTACTGTTTCTTCGACAATTATATCTTCTTTTCTTTTGGGATTCTTACACAATATTACTATAAACGCAATAAAACTTATTACAAATATAACAATTGATATTACTTGCGCCATCTTATACTTCCCAAGCATTAAAGAATCCGTTCTCAACGATTCAATAAAGAATCTCCCAATTGAATACCACATCAAATATATACATGTTATATGTCCATCTTTTATATTTTTATAAAACCATCTAATTAATATTATTATTATAAATCCCAATAAACACCATAAGCATTCATAATAAAATGTTGGATGATAATATACACCATCTATCTTCATTCCTTTAATAACAAAACTAGGTATTATTCTTAAACTTCTTAAGTTGTTAAGAGTAGTAACCGGCCCGTATGCTTCACTATTAAAAAAATTCCCCCATCTACCTATAGCCTGTCCTAATATTAAAGAAGTAACCACTATATCAGTTAACTTCAATATTTTTATCTTCCTTACTTTAGCAAATATTATTATAGTTATTAGACCTAAAAGTATTCCTCCGTGAATAGCTAAACCACCATTCCATATTTTAAATACTTCCAATATATTATTACGAACATAATCTAGATTAAATAACACATAATATAATCTAGCTCCAACTATTCCAAAAACAACAGTATAGAATCCTAAATCAAATATAACATCACTATCTATACCTTTCTTTTTACCTTCTCTAATAGCTAATATAAAACCTATAAATACCGCCACTAGTATCAAAAAAGAATACCATCTAATTTCTAATCTACCTATACTAAATATAACTGGATTCATAACTAGTCCTCCTAACAAGTAATGGTATTATACCATACCCTATAAAAAATATGATACATAACTATATATCATATTTTTATTCATTATTTTTGTTTCAATCCTTTTAATTTATCAACAAGTTTCATAAAGTCTTCTGGATACTTAGTTGCGCCACTCTTGTGATAATAAGTATCAACCTCATCATAGAACGATATTCTCCATAATGGTCCCATTGGCGCATGATCTCCATTCTTATCAGGCCAATATTCATATTCATCTATCTCTAAGTAGTTTAGAATCATATCTTCCATTTCCTTCATTTCATCATCCGTTACTTCGACTCTAAAAATACTCCCATCCACATCTATTACTTTTTCTATTAGATTAAAGATAATATATTCTCTATCTCCGTACTCCAATTCTACTTTTTTAATATGTTTCTTTTCTTGATACTTCTTTTCTACATCTAATACTGCTTCCATACAATACCTCACAAATACTTCTTCAAAAATTGACCCGTATAACTGCCCTTAATCTTAGTTATACTTTCAGGAGTTCCAGTTGCAACAACCGTTCCACCTTCATTACCACCTTCAGGCCCCAAATCAATTATATAATCAGCAACTTTAATAACATCTAAATTATGTTCTATTACTACAACAGTATCTCCATTATCTACTATTCTTTGTAATATATATAATAATTTCTTAATGTCATGACTATGTAAACCGGTAGTTGGTTCATCTAAGATAAAAACACTCTTGCCAGTTGCTTTCTTTTGTAATTCTTTAGCTAATTTAACTCTTCCAGCTTCTCCACCAGATAAGGTGGGTGCTGATTGACCAAGCTCAATATACGATAAGCCAACATCCATCATTACCTGTAATTTATTTTTAACTTTAGGTATATTATCAAATAACTCTAGTGCTTCATTTACACGCATATGTAAAACTTCAGATATATTCTTTCCTTTAAACTTTACATCAAGTGTCTCCCTATTATACCTAGTCCCGTGACATACTTCACAAGGAACATATACATCGGGCAAGAAATTCATTTCTATTCTTTTAACTCCATCTCCAGAACACGCTTCACAACGTCCTCCCTTGACATTAAATGAGAATCTATTTTTACTATATCCTCTCATTTTAGCTTCTTTCATCTCAGCAAAGACATCCCTAATATCATCAAAAACACCAACATACGTAGCCGGATTACTTCGAGGAGTTCGACCTATCGGATCTTGAGTAATATGCACTACTTTATCTACATACTCTATACCTTTAACCTCTTTACACTCCCCAACTACTACTTTAGATTTATATACTTTCTTTGTTAAAGCATTAAACAATATATCATTTACCAAAGTAGACTTACCACTACCAGACACCCCTGTTACACAAGTAAACGTACCCAAAGGTATCTTAACATCTATATTTTTTAAATTATGTTCTTTTGCCCCTTTTATTTCTAAGAATTTACCATTTCCCTTTCTTCTCTTCTTTGGAATCTCTATCTTCTCTTCTCCAGTTAAATACTTACCACTTAAAGAATTTGGATTCTTCATTACTTCTTCAGGAGTACCAAAAGCCATTACTTCTCCACCAAGAGTACCAGCACCCGGACCAATGTCTACCAAATAATCTGCTTCCAACATCGTTTCCGTATCGTGTTCTACAACTATTAAAGTATTCCCTAAATCACGCATATCTTTTAAAGAGTTTATAAGTTTTTGATTATCTCTTTGATGTAAGCCAATACTTGGTTCATCTAAAACATATAATACGCCCGATAACTTACTACCTATTTGCGTAGCAAGTCTTATTCTTTGGGCCTCTCCACCAGATAGAGTACCAGCCGATCTATTTAAAGTTATATAACCTAAGCCAACGTTATTTAGGAATTCCAATCTATTAGCTATTTCTTTTACTAATAACTCACTTATCTTTTTCTCTTCTACATTTAACTCCAAACTATTAATAAAATTATACAACTCGGCAATACTCATAGCCGTCATATCATATATATTCTTATTATTAATAAATACATTTAATACTTCTTCTCTCAATCTAGTCCCATGACATAGTTCACAGGGTTGTTCATACATAAACCCTTCAATCCACTCTCTAATCCATGTAGCAGTAGTTTCTATGTATCTTCTTTCTAAATTAGTAATTATCCCTTCAAAATAATCGGATTTAGTCCTTACATTACCAACTCTAGAAATATACTTAAAATCCAATATATCGTCAGACCCAAATAATATCTTTTCTAACTTTTTTCTTGGGATCTTCCCAATAGGCATATCTAAGTCTATTCCATAGTAATCCGCCGTTACTTCTATCTCCGTAAACAAAGTGTTCTGATCTTGGGTTAAAGTTTTAATAGCTCCTCCCCTAATACTTTTAGTTTTATCAGGAATTAATAAATCTTCACTAATCTTCATTTTAAGTCCCAAACCATTACATTCCGGACAAGCCCCAAAAGGAGAATTAAAAGAAAACATTCTTGTTTCTAATCTAGGTATTGAATAATTACAATGAATACAAGCATAATTTTCACTCATTAAGAACTCTTCTTCGCCAATTACATTAAACAATACTAAACCATTCGCCAACTTGGAACTAGCTTCAATAGATTCAAATATTCTACTTCTTTCCTCTAACTTAACCATTACTCTATCAACAATAACTTCAATATTATCTTTTTTGTTTTTTTCTAGTTTAATATCTTCCGATAAGTCTCTTACTTCCCCATTTATTCTTACTCTAGTAAATCCCTTTTTTCTTAAATCATTCAATATATCTTGATGCGAACCCTTTTCTCCTCTAACTACTGGAGCCATTATCTCTATCTTTGTCTTTTCCGGATAATTCATAATCTTATTAGTCATCTCTTCTATACTTTGAGAAGAAATAGGCCTATGATGATTAGGACAATAAGGAACACCTATTCTTGCATATAATAATCTTAAATAATCATATATTTCTGTAACAGTACCTACCGTACTTCTTGGATTGTTATTAGTACTCTTTTGATCAATACTAATACTTGGACTAAGACCTTCTATACTATCTACATCTGGTTTACTAGCCCCCCCTAAGAACTGTCTAGCATAAGAAGATAAACTTTCTACATATCTTCTTTGTCCTTCCGCATAAATGGTATCAAAAGCCAAGCTACTTTTACCACTACCAGAAACACCTGTCATTACTATCAAAGAATTCTTAGGTAATTCTATATCTATATTTTTCAAATTATTCTCTCTAGCACCCTTAATAACTATCTTATCCATAACAACCTCTCCAAGCCATTTTATTATAATATGCCAACTTTTGTTCGTCAAGAAAAAGAAGTATTCCTATGAAGTTGTAAGATAAAAGTAGACACAAAAAAAGATGTGTTTACTTTTTCTTTTGATAAAATAATTATAAGGAGATGATAATATGGGAAGACCTAAAGGTGGAACTAACAAATATTGGTCTGCAGAAGAAAAGTATAAGATTATAAAACCAATATTGGAATATGAATTAACTTCAGGTGAAGTGACTCGAAGAACAGGTATCAGTAATGGTCTATTAAGTACATGGGTAAACAAATACAAAGAAAATGGTATGGTTGGTCTAGAAAATAAAAGAAAACCCGGAAATCCATTGGCAAAAATATATAGTAAAAAGAATTTTAAAAATCGTGAAGAACAATTGGAATATGAAAATATGAAATTAAGAATTGAGAATGAAAGATTAAAAAAAGGATACCTTGTGAAAGGAGATGGTTCAGTTGTAGTGTTCAAGAAATAAAACAAAAAGAATTTGAAATTGTTGAATTATTAAGTAAAGAATTCAATGTTAAATCATTATGTGAAGTTATGAATATTTCGAGAAGTGGTTATTATAAATGGTTAAAAACTAGAAATATTCCAAATAGATATGAAATTAATAGAAGAGATTTAGGTGAATTAATAATACAAATTCATAATAAAAAACCAAGCTATGGATATCATAGGATATGGAAAATAATAATAGAAGAAACAGGTTGGGTAATTTCAACTAACTTAGTTCATAAGGTATGTAAAATACTAGAAATCAAATCAAAGGCTAAACATTATAGGTACAAAAAACCAGGTGAAGAATCTGTAAAATATGAAAATTTAATCGGATATAATTGGAATACATCTAGACCATTTGAAAAAATTGTTTCAAATACAACGTCGTTTTGGTTTAAAAAGAAGAAATATGATTGGACATTTTATTTAGATGTATTTAATAATGAAATAGTTGGCTCAAATGTTAGAGAAACAATGTATGGCAATGGTATATTAAATCATCAAAAAGCGGTAGAAAATATGTTAAATAACAAAATAAAAAGAGGATATAAAGACCAAGAAACTATTGTTCACACAGATCAAGGCATTATATATTCCTCAGCGTCATTCAACAATATATTTAATTCTTATAAAGTTACCAGATCTATGTCTAGAGCTGGCACACCAACAGATAATCCAGTTATTGAATCTAAAAATGGCTGGATTAAAAAAGAAATGTATATTGATTTTGACATAAATAATTATAACACAGTTCAAGAATTTATAAATGATATAATTTGGGATAACAACAATTATAGACCAAGTTATGCATTAAAATATAAAACCCCAATCGAGTATAGAACTCAACTAGGGTTCAATTAATTCTTTTTAAGTGTCTACTTTTTATTGACAAGTTCATATTCCTACTTCTCTAATTCACTTTTCCAAGTACTACCGATTGACGAAGTGCATTTATAAGATTCTGTCGCATAATCTAGTGCTTCAAACATATCAGCAGTGCCTTTTTTACTCTTAGTAAAATTTGCTATATTATTCCTTTTTATGCCAATACTACTACCTTCGGCATATGAATCAATATTCGCACCTAGATAAACAAATTCCCAATTACTATGTTTCTTTATCAATTCTTTAATACTAGCCCTATTGTACTCTCTAGAAGCATTTTCTAAACCATCAGTAGTTATAACGAATAAAACCTTATTATCTTTAACACTCTTTTCCAAAGAATTAATAGTCTTCCCCACCGCATCATATAAAGCAGTGCACCCTCTTACATAGTATTCATCTCTAGTAATATCTTTTACCTTATTAACGTCCTCTCTCATTTTTAATACCTCATACTGATCATCAAACAATATAGTAGTTATCTTACAATTACACTTACTATTTCTCTGTTTTTCTAAATAACTATTATACCCTCCAATTGTATCATCTTCCATACCACGCATAGATCCACTTCTATCAAGTAAAAATATTATATCCATTTCTTTTTTCATCTTTTTTTCCTCTCTTTCTGGTATAATATTAGTAAAAAAAAGAAACCAATTGGTCGCTTGAAAGGAGACAAGTAATGGATATTAAAACTAAACTAGCCAACTACATTAATACTAACTTTATTGAACCAGCAAGAGAATCATCTCATACTAAGTATTCAAGCAAAGTCCTAGGTAACACAGCAAAAATGTTATGCGAATGTAGTAACGAGCCATTAAATACCTTTATAAACGACAATAAAGAAGATAATAAATTTCAAAAACTATTATTCAAACATATAGACGAACGAGATTTAAAAGATAGTGATGTCTATAATAAGGTTAATATCGATCGAAGACTATTTTCTAAAATCAGGAACGATTCTAATTATCACCCAAGTAAAAACACAATTATCTTACTAGCTATAGCCCTAGAACTTAGTGAAGATGAACTGTTAGACCTTTTAAACAGCGCTGAGTATTCCCTACCCAACAATGATGTCTTTAATCTAATAGTTAAATTCTGTTTCAAAGAAAAAATATATAATATTAATACTATTAACGAATTTTTATATGATTATAACTGTAAAACCATAAACTAAAAGAGAATCACTACTTTAGATTCTCTTTTTTTAACATCTTATCAATATTTTTCTGATACTTATTTTTCTCTTTAAGGCTTTTTGCCCCTTTAAGCATATTATATTCATTAATAATATTAGACTTAGTCTCCATATTTAAATCCATCTTATTAATTTTAGCTATTTCTTTATCAATATCCTCTTTTTCATCTCTATTATTAGATACTACAAAAAAATCCCCAAAACTATCGCTTAATCCTAAAGCAAACATTGCATTATTATCCTTAGTATCGGTTAAATCTTCCCTTTTCTTTAACATCGCCATAACATATCCCCCTATGCTGCCATCGTCAATTCATATTTTTCTTCTAAAGTATCAATCGCATAACTGACCAATACCTCCAAATCACGAATAGATATTGCAGCCCTAAATACATTCATACCCATATCATGATCATTTAATTCAACTACAAGTGTATTATTATTCTCATTAATATATATTCTTCCTGTTCTTATAGCTAAACCAATCAAACTCATAATGGTATTATTATCAAAAGCCAAATCTATTGGTGCTGCTTCTTTTTCATATTGTATTCTTTGCAAGAAATCATTCTTTTCTGCGCATAATTCAGCTATCTTTCTCTCTGATTCTACATACTCATCTATATGTTTTTTGACTCTCCCATAACTAGGAAAAACAGCTATATTATCAGCCTTATTTCTTTGTTCATTACACTTATCTATAGCCGCTAACGTTTTTAACCTTTTCTCATATTGCCCTCTAGAAAGAAGACCAATAATTCTTGTTACTTTCTTTAAACTATTATAAACTTTAACCAATTCACTATCCACATGATTTTTTATCTTTAATTTACTTAAATATAAATCATCATAATCTATAGACGACATACTTATAACATACATAAACAATTCAAACAATCCGCTATAACACTTACTTGAATCTATTTGTTTTTTCTCTTTTTCAAATCCACTTTCAGTTACTAATAGTGCCAATCTATTCAATTCCATATTACTTTCTACACTAATTGCTTCAGCTTCTAACACCCATTTAGACAAACAATTCTTTTGCTCTCTTAAACTACGGGTATAGAAGTCTTTTCTTCTAGCTTTCTCTACAATTCTATTATAATTATCAAAATGACACTCAGTAATTCGACATTTTATACCACTTATTATATTACGTAAGAACACTTCTTTAATATCGGCACTCTTAATTGAATCTCTACCAAACAAATACCCCTTAGTATTATTAACTGCCCTATCATATATCGTAGGTAACTGCTTATCTTCACCATTTAAACCCACTAAAAAGAACTTAGTATGATATAAATAATACAACAACTCATTTTCATCCTTTAAAAGCATATCTTCCTTATTATTAAACAAGAATACCCTTAAAAACGTCTTCTTTTTAGCTTCCTCTACTAAACTACACAACCAAACAGTACTTACCACTGCGCCAAAGCCATCCATCTCTATACAAACATTATTATATCCGTCAAAAGAATAATTACCATGTTCTAATCCCTCAATAATCTTATCGTATATTTCTTTAGCACTCATTCCATCAGTGGATTTAACTAGTATTCCATCAATTATTCTCTTATAGTCGTCCGCACTAAAATTAGGATTCAAAGATAGTATACTATTAATAGACACTAGGTTAATAAGATTAATCCTACTATACCTAAACTCATCCATAAATGAAAAATATTCATATATTAAATCATCTATATCATAACCATCTAAATATCTAAGTAAAATATCTATTACTTTAATTACATCAGTATACACATCTTCACCTCCTAATCTATACTCTTTTATTATAACAAATAATACACCATTTAGTCTCTTATATCTACTTATATTTTACACTATGTTAATTCAACAAGCTAATAGTACACTCATTCTACAAATATTATAAATAAAACCAATTCATAATGCAATTTATATTCCTTGTTTTTTCCTAGTATTTTATTTATAATAATCTCAATAAGGAGTGTTTTTATGTACTTGAACAATAAAATTTTAGTAGGAAAAACTAAAAACAATGAAGAATTATCCATATTACTAGACAAAGCAAATCGTCACGGATTGATTACTGGAGCTAGTGGTAGTGGTAAAACAATTACTCTAAAAGTAATGGCCGAATCATTTTCCGATGCCGGCGTACCTGTATTTTTAGCCGACGTAAAAGGTGATTTAGGTGGAACCGCTCAAATTGGTGAAGAAAGCGAAAACATCACCTCTCGTTTAGAAGCCTTAAAAATAAAAGATTTTGAATACAAAAGCTTCCCGGTTAGATTTTGGGACATCTTTGGCCAATATGGTCATCCAATTAGAACTAGTTTAGATTCCGTTGGACCCGAAATACTATCAATGATGTTGGGGCTATCAGAAGCTCAAGAAGGAGTATTAGCTATCGTTTATAAAATAGCGCAAGACAATGGTTGGAAACTAGACGATACTAAAGACTTACGATTATTACTTCAATATGTAGGTGATAACAAAAACGACTTTATAACCAAATATGGAAATATCACAACTCAAAGTGTCGGAGTTATTCAAAGATGCTTGTTAACTCTAGAAAACCAAGGAGCCGATAAATTCTTTGGTCAACCAGAGCTAGATATTAATGACTTTGTTAGTCTCGACACCAATGGTAAAGGAACTATTAATATCTTACATGCTGTAGAATTATTCCAATCTCCAGACTTATACGCATCCTTTCTATTATGGCTACTAACTAGTCTATTTAATAAAATGCCTGAAGTTGGCGACTTAGATAAACCTAAAATAGTTTTCTTCTTCGATGAAGCACACTTACTATTTAATGGCATGCCAACTTATCGTTTAAAACAAATAACTCAAGTAGTAAAACTAATTAGATCTCGTGGTATTGGTTTATATTTCATATCTCAAAGTCCAACCGATATCCCAGACGAAGTAATTGCTCAACTTGGTAACAGGGTTCAACATACATTAAGAGCTTATACCCCAAATGAATTAAGAACGGTTAAAGTAGCTGCAGATGCCTTTAGAACAAACCCTAAATTCGATACCAAAGAAGCTATATTAGCCTTAGGTACTGGAGAGGCTTTAATATCTTTCCAAAACGCTAATGGTGAACCAGAAGTAGTTGAAAAAGCAACAATCCTTCCTCCTCAAAGTAAAATGGGAACACTAGATGATATATCTCGTAATAAAGTAATTAATTCTTCATCATTAATTGGTAAATATGATGAACAAATAGAAAGAGATTCAGCATATGAAGAACTAGATAAAATGATTAAGGAAAAAATTGCTGCTGAAGAAGAAGAAAGAAAAGCCATGGAAGAAGCTAAAGAAGCCGAAAAAGCTGCCAAAGCCGCTGAAAAAGACAAAAAAGAAGCTGAAAGAGAAGCCGAAAAGAAAAAAAGAGAAGCCGAAAAAGCAAAGAAGAACAGCATCCAATATAAACTCGGTAAAAAAGTTGCTAATAAAACAGCTGATAAACTAATAAATAAAGGATTAAATACAATCTTTAAAAACATATTCAAATAAAAAAGAGAGTCTCTAAGGATAAAGTACCCTAATTAGTTGACACACATAAAAAAAGAAGTATGTGTTAGAAT
>CAMYYH010000035.1 GCA_947303405.1 uncultured Mycoplasmatota bacterium | reverse complement strand
TATTAATTATAGCATATTTATTTTCTTTCAAAAGCAAATGTGAAAAGGTATCTAAAAGGTATCTAAAATACTTTTTTAACGATTTTTCGCAATTTTTTAGCAAAGCTATTTTTTTGACATCACAAGGTTATTTTAAGTCAAATTCTTCTTTCATCATTTCAAAAATTTTTATTCGTTCTTCCTTTGTAAAAATATCCTTTTGGCACTTAAATCTACTTAGAGCCCATTTCCAGAAGTTATATCCGAAATGTCTATCTCTATATACTTTGTTAAATATCATTAATTCGCTTTTATATCTTGGTATAAAATGAAAATGTACTGGTTTATCTAGTAATACTGAGTAACTAATCATAGTTGTATTACTTTGGATAGCCGCTGGTGTAGTTGCAGTTACGGAACCAGTAGTGACTCTTAAATTTTCAAAATGTATATCCCAAGTATTAGAAGCAATCGTTGTATTTCCATTAATAGATAAAGTAGCATTTAAATAAGCACAGCCAATAGTAATAAATAACAAAGAAAAAATACCCAACATAAAAACAATCTTTTTATTACGATTAGTAAATTTTCTCCTTTTAATAAGTCTAATCGCTACGCTCACCTACTATACAAATTTTAACACAAAAAAAAGATTCATATTAAATATGAATCAATTGACTATCCATGGATCACTTTCCGTACCAGTTCCAGAAAATATTATATTTTCTCCCTTTAATGATATTACCGGTCTAATACCATAGGCAGAGCTAGACGAACTAGATCCTGACAAATTATTAGAGGTCAAATATCTAATATTTGTACTGACTTGACCATATGCATCAGGAGATAATGACCAAAAGTTTACACCTGTTGTTAGTAAAGAATAATTTGTATAATTACTTATTTCTTCAAATTGTAATAAACCAATTGGATATGTTAATTTAGCTAAATTATTTGAAACAGCAAATTGATCGGTTATATTTTGACAATTTAAATTTTTATTACTTTTAGAATTTTTAAAATCCATAAATGATCCAAATTTTCCGTTTTTATTCCAAGCATTTGTTGTAGAATTAATCATATCTCTAGAATTACAATATACTACATCTTCTAACATACTCATCTTAGAAAATAGATTTTTTTCAAACCATATATCTATTATTGCTTTTACTGATGAATTGTATTTATTTACATCATCGTTATAAAGCATTTTATTTTTTGCTTCTTCAATATTTTCTCCTTCTATAAGAATTATAAAATTCTGATTATAATAATAAAATCTTACATTTTCACAAGTACCACTGGTATTATTACAAGAATAATGATGATTATTATCTTTGGTAGTACCAAGTGTACTTTCTCCATCTGCTGGTAACAATGTATACATTCCATTTTCATATGAAACATCATTTCCCATTAAAGAACCACTCGTTAGTCCACTACCATTATTATAAACCTTATTAAACATATACCCTGCCATTGCCGGAGAACTATAATTAGCATTAAACGGACTTGTCCCAATTTGAGCATAATTTGTTTCAGCCATAGTATAAGACGCTCCATATCCTCCACTAACACTCGAATAAGAGTTTATTAGATAAATAGTTTCACATGTATCATCAGATGTTCTACAAGTATATTTGCCTAATAACGATTCATATGTCGAATCATTCCATGTTTTTAAAAAAGTATCAATTATAGTGAATTTCTGAGTAGTATTATCGTATATAAATGTATTTCCATATAAAAATTCACGATTTAAATTAATTGATGAACCCTTTGAACCAATTATTCCCATGTGATTTCCTCTTGTAGATTCACACTTACCGGCAACTGGTTCACCATTATAGATCATTTTTAAGCCCCCAGTTTCAGTAGATCTTATTACTTGCCAACAGAATCCTCCAAATATTAAATTTCTCTTATCAGCACACTGGTCATAATATACATTTGATGCTTGAACAGTCTGACCTACTTGATCAGTTACTTGACCTTCATACTTAGTTATACACGACTCACTAGAAGATAGATTTTGTAAAAGACCGCCCGCATTAGCTTCTAGTTCTGTTGTTTGTCCATAATTAATTGTAAACGTTAAATCTAATTCTATATCATCCTCTGGTAATGTGGTTAATTCTTCTTTATAACCTATTCTAACTACAATTCTCTTTCTACTAGATGGATTTAACAAATCATCTACTTGTACAGGATTCCCACCAGCATACTTAATAGAGGTTTCTAAATAAGGTAATGCTGCTTCCGTTATACCAGTTATTTCCACTAAAGATATCTTGGCTGGTATAGTTCCAGCATTTACTATATCTACCTCAAATTCATAAAAATCTTCCAAGTTACCTAGTTCTACGTCATAATTTATACTAGTTGTATTACTTTGTATTGTCGCATCAGTAATGGCGCTAGCCGATCCACTAGAAACACTTAAATTAGCAAAATGAATATCCCATGTATTAGAAGCAATGGTTGTACTTCCGTTTATTGATAAAGCCGCACTTAAATAAGCATAACCTACAGTAATAAATAAAAGTAAAAAGAATATTGATAATAACATTACTTTCTTCTTATGATTAACAAAGCGTCTTCTATTTTTTAAAACCATAATAGACTCACCTACTATTTTAATTATAACATTAAAAGATGTTCTTTCGAGCACCTTTTTCAGATATTATTGAACTACCCAAGGATCACCCTCAGATCCAGTTCCTCCACTAAATGAAACCTCGCTTTTTAGTGAAATGACCGGACGCACACCCACATCATTGCTAGTACCATAATTTCTAAAGATACCAGTGATGTCAATACCAAAAACTGCAACAGCAGCCGGCGTTACCGTGTTTGGCGATAAAAGCCAATAATATTGTCCAGTTTTTCGGACGTTTGTACTATTAAATAATTCCGCCTCACGATAAGTCATCAAACCAACTTTGTATGTTAATTTAGCTTTATTATTACTCAAACTAAAACTATCAATATCATTTGGACAACTTAGATCACTTAATCCATAAAAATACATATTTGTTGATAAATTTCCTCCATTTGGATTCCATCCGTTTGAACTCAAATTTGATTGACTTCTATCATCGCAAAAAACAGTATCTTCAACATAATTATCATAAGTTGATAATAAATAATGTTTATACCAAGCATCTACTCCACTTTTTATTATAGAATTTTTTGTATTTACGTCATTATTATATAACATTTCGTTCTTTGCATCTTCTATACTTTTCCCATTTGTTAAATTAATATAACTTGGACTAGCTCCTAATAAATAGTATATATACGATAACGTAGCACATTCCCCCGTTTCATTCCAGCAAGTATAATGGGCATTTCTTAATGCTATCACATTTGAACTTTTAGTCATTTCAAAGAAACTTACAGATGTATTGTTATTTAGTACATATTTACTTCCATCCCAGGTGAAATCTTTGGCATATTTATATTTTTTTGAAATATCTACATATGACATAGAGGTATAAGATGTTGATGTTGTATACCATAATTCACTACAAGTATTATTTGTTGCATTTTTACATACATATTTATTATTCAAGTTTCTAAAATTTGTATACCAATCACTCCTATTTATCGTTGTTGGATTGTTGATTGTATATGTTCCATTTCCATTATCTGTATAACTATCTCCATACGTATAAGTATAGTTAAAATCCTCTAATGTATGATTTCCCGTATTGTTTAATTGAAAGTAATACATTCTCGTTCCGTCCACAGCAACAATATAATACACACTAGTATCTGTATAAGATTGAGTAGCACTTCTAAATGTATAATTTCCTACTAAATTAGGATAATCAGTAGTTGCACTCACTTGATATTGATTATCCAAATTATAATTGTTAGCAGTTGGGCTTCCCCAAGTTACAGAATTGGCATACCAATAATTAGTGCTTAATGATGTGCTACCTAGCATAGTTTCGGTACTTGTCAATTTTTTTTGTTGAATTGAATATACCTCATTATACATGTATCCAACATAACCTGGCGAATTATCGCTAACATTAAATTGTAATTCCCCAAATTGTGAATAATTTGAGCTAAAATTAAGCGGTATTACATATGCGTTAGAGGCATTATAGTAAGAGTCAACCAAATATAGTGTTGAACATGTTCCATCAACACTTGTGCTTTTACAAGTATACTTTCCAATTAATCCAGGCCCCGTTGTTTCATTCCACGTTACTTGCTCAGTTGTTCCACTAATTTGAAATAGTTGATTAGTTGAATCATATGTATAATCAGCTCCATACCAATAGTTAGATGCTAAATTTTGTGAAGTGCGTGCAGCATATCCCACATGTGTTCCGCGAGTACTAAGACACTTCCCATTTTCAGCTTCACCATTATATACCATCTTAAGGCCGCCTGTTTCAGTAGTACGAACTACCTGCCAACAATGGTTAGCAAATATTACATTTCTTTTATCTTCACACCTATTGATATACACATTAGTAGCCGTTACAGTCTGATCATATTGATCTGTTACTTGCCCCTCATACTTAGTTATACAAGTTTCACCAGAATTTTTTAATTTTTGTAACAAATTTCCAGCCGATATAGTAGAATCCGCTTTTAATACAACTTGACCATTTATAGATAAAGATGCACTTAAATAAGCATATCCAACACTAATAAACAATAATAAAAAGAATAGTGCAAAAAATACTTTTCTCTTATTACTATTAATGATTTTACGACGATTTCTTAAAGCCATACTACAATCACCTACTATATTGATTATAACATAAAAAGTATTCTTTCGAATACCCTTTATTTAATTATTTCTATATTACTAACTACAATTTGGTACTTATCTAATCTCTTTGTTACTTGTCCCCTTACTTTAATTAAATCATCTTTTTTAATCTCATATAATAATTTACTATTTCTAGGAAATATAACAAAGTCCCCTCCATCAGTCTCATCACTACCAAAGAAAAATCCCATCTCTTCCCCTTTTTTAGTACTAATCTTTCTTATATTACCCACTATTACTACTAAATCTACATACTTATCAAAATATTCTTTTATCCTATTTAGTTTCATAATACCTTTTTGATATTTAGAAGAAGGATGATTAGTAACATAATAACCAAAACTATTTAATTCCTTATTCATTAATTCTACTTCACTATATTCATCATATAATTCTATATTAGGTTTCATAACTAATGATTCATCCAAATCACTACATAACATAGCGTAATCCAATGCACTATCTATATTCATAAATAACGTTCTATGATTATACTTAAAATCCCTAAATGCATCTCCATCAATTAGTGACTCTATAGTTTTCCTATTAACACTCTTACCATATACTCTAACTACAAAATCCAAATAATCTTTATATTTACCATTATCTTCTCTTTCTCTTATTATATCTTCTACTGCAGTAGATCCTACATTATGTATCGAATTCAATGGTAACAATAAAGCATTATCTTTTATTAAATAATAATTCCTACTAACATTAATATTTGGTTTAAATATCATAATATTCTTTTTTCTAGCTTCATCTATATATTCTTTAGTTTTAATATCACTACCTATACTCATATTTAACAAATTAGCTATAAAATATACTGGATAATTAGCTTTTAAATAAGCCATCTGATACCCTATTAAAGCATAACATACAGAATGTGCTTTATTAAATCCATAATCAGCAAACTTCGTAATTAAAGCATATATAGACTCACACTTATCTTTAGCAAAACCATTATTCATAGCTCTTTTAATAAAGATATCTTTATTCTCTTCCATTACATTCATTTTTTTCTTACTCATAGCTCTTCTAATATTATCAGCCTCTGCATAAGAAAAATCCCCCATACTAACAAGTATCTGCATTATTTGTTCTTGATATATCATAATACCATAAGTACTTTTCAATATTGGTTCTAAAGAGTCATCTAAATAATCTACTCTTTCTTGTCCATGTTTTCTTCTTAAATAAGTATCGATATTTTGCATAGGTCCAGGTCTAAATAACGCTACTGCTGCAACTAAATCATCAAAATTATCCGGCTTCATCTTTCTCATTAAATTCTTCATACCCGAAGACTCATATTGAAATATTCCCTCTGTATCTACACTTCTAAATATATCCATAGTCTTCTTATCATCTAAAGGTATAATAGCTAAATCTATCTTATTACCTGTTTCTTTTTCAATTAAATCTATAACATTCTTTATAATAGTTAGATTCTTAATAGCTAAAAAATCCATCTTAATAAGACCTAAATCTTCTAAATACTCCATAGTCGTACCAGTAAGCACTTCATTACCACTATAAACTATTGGTATTATTTCATCTAATCTTTTAGAAGATATAACTACCCCAGCAGCATGTGTGCTTATTTGTCTTTTTAATCCCTCTAATTTATAACTAATATTATATAAATCTTTTAAATTAAAATTAACTACATACTCTTTTACTACATCTCTTCTTAAATTATCTTTTAAACTAAGTCTAGGATCTAACATATTAGATAATCTATCTACTATTTTACCATCTATATCTAAACACTTAGATACATCCCTTATAACTTGTCTAGCCCCTAAAGTACCATAAGTCATTATATTAGCTACATTATCTTTCCCATACTTATCCCTTACATAATCTATTACCTGATCTCTCTTAGTATATTCAAAATCTATATCAATATCCGGCATCGTAATTCTCTCTGGATTAAGAAATCTTTCAAACAATAAATCGTACTCCATCGGATCAACATCAGTTATTCCTATAGAATAACTAACTAATGAACCGGCTGCTGACCCTCTACCGGGCCCAACTAAGATATCATGAGTTTTCGCATACTTAACATAGTCATAAACTATTAAAAAATAATCTACAAACCCCATCTTCTTAATTACATTAAGTTCCATATTTAATCTATCTACATACTCTTTACTAACTTTTCCATTACATCTTTTAGTTAATCCTTTTTTACATAAAGATACTAAAAAATCATATGAATCTTTACTCTTATCATATACTGGTATATATCTATTACCCACAGGTATTTCTATATCACATAAATCAATAAACCTTTCAATAGATATAATATCTTCATCACTTATAGTCTTATCTAAATAACAATCTACTAAATTAGAACTAAAATCTTCTTTAATACCTGTATCTATCTCTCTTAAATAATTAATATATTTTATATCTCTAGCTTTAAAACATACTATTTCACTTATATATACTAAGTTACTACTTATTATAATACTATTATTCTTTTCATATTCATTCTGATAAGAAATATAAGTAATCTCAAAAATACTACTAACTTGTTCATATATAATATTACATTTATAAGGTACAACAGCTATAATATTCTTATTATATTCCTTTAAATCCACATAAGATATCTGTTTTACTTGTACAATACTATTTATCTTTAATAAATTAAGAAATCCCCTATAATTCATGGCATATAAATATAGCTTATTCTCTCCTATATATATTACTAAACCAATAATAGGTTTAATATTATTCTTTTTACATTGCTTATAAAAGGCTATACTTCCAAACATATTATCATCAAGTATTCCCACTTTATCAATCTTATTATCAATTAAATACTTCATTAAATCAGGTATTTTAATTAAACTATTTAATAAAGAATAATCCGTTTTTACACCTATAGATAAAGACATTTGTACTACCACCTTTCATCAATTATAATACCAAAAAAGACTAGATTAATCTAGTCTTCACTTTTAGTAATTCCACGTCTAGCTATTAAAGATCTAGCCACACCAGAATCAGTTATAGGTTGACCATAAAGTGAATTAATTGCTTCTAATTCTTCAGGAGTTGGTACACCCAAACAAACTGTTATATCTTTCTTAACAAAATACCCCATATCATATCTTCTTAGTAATAAATCTGACATTCTATACATAAAATATGTATTGCTTTGTCTAGAGACAACAAATTTTCTATCTTCTGGTTCATCTCTAAAATAAATAACTTCCCCAACCAAACCATCAGGTTCTTCGATGCGAGTAGGATCACCATTATTAAGATATTTAATCAGTTTTTCTTCTATAGCACCTATTTCTTTAGATGTTGCAAGAGCTTCAACAAGATAGTTATCTTTAGCAACATCAATATAGTATAAACAATCAAATAATATATAACATTGCTTTCCCAATATTGGCATAGGTTCTACACCTATTTTTTTATAAAAAACTGCAAAACAATGGGCAATACCATCCTTAACATCATACACATAAAAAGTATTCACATATGGTTTCTTAATTAAAGCCCCTTTAGGAAGCCGCCATTTTCCATTTTTATCAAAAAATGGTCTTATAATATTTCTATAATTTTTTAATACTACATTCAACAACCAACCGGGTAAAGTATTAATATATTTCAAGTCACTTCTAGCAATCAACCTCGGATTATAATAATCAATATTAGTTTGATTATCAGCAGTTTTAGCCTTCATTCCAGTAGCTTTAACACAAATAAAGCTATTATCACTTTCCCTTCGTACTATTATAAATTCCTCATTTGAAACACCATCATCCTTTACCTTAGCTACTAGATCTCCAGTTTCAAAATCAATAGGATTATCAAAAGTCATAATAAGAATATCATCCGAATTATATTTTTTCACCCCTCTAAGCATTATTCTCTTTTGTATCTTCTTTATATCAAAGGCTGACAAATGCCAAGGAGTAGCCGATTCAAAATGATGAAAGCGTAATTCAAATACCATATCCATTTTTATATAGGAATTACCTTTAGCCATCGAATCAAAATTATCTACCAAAATACAATCTTGAGCATTAGGATTACTAGTAAAATAAAGACAGCAAATCTGATCAACGGAAGTGGATAATACCAAAAATGGACCTGATTCATGACCTACAGAGTGAAATTGTGGCAAAGCCGTGTCAAGCGGACGAACCGCTTTTATAATATCTCCAAATTTTAAAGATGGCACGGTCTCTTCAACGAATTTAATATATTTATCTCCTTTCTCGGGGTAAGGAACAAATTCCGAAGCTGTACCTATATAAGTATAATCAGTAAAAGTTATATCTAAACATCTAAAAGAATCATATTTTGGAATATAAAGTCTTCTATATATATATATATTCCCCTATCGCCTCTTTTACTTTTAACAACTTTAAACAAAAAAGCCCTATTATTTTCAACCCTAAAAACATAATAATAAACACTTCTTATTTTTATCAAATCTTTAACTTTTAAAACTCTTCTGCTATTACCGATTCCTTCATCCAACATATATATACCACCACACAAATCTTACTTATTTTAGCAATAATAAATAGTAAATTCAATAAGTAGATTCAACGATAATCGTTTTTATTAGTTTTATAGGATACCAGCTATTTCCCAATTAATGCAATCTTATTATAACTATCAAAATAACTGAATCACATTTTGGAAGAGTTCAACATGTTAAACCACAATTTCAACAAAAAAAATATGTAACCTGTCCGTTACACACTTTCCACGTGGCAAATAAGATTCATAACTCAAACTATATTTCAATGACAGTATCCATATAGCCTCTTGTCAAATAAAACGCCACAAATACGTATATACTTAATAGCTAGGCAAGATACACCTAAAGAAATAAATAAGAACAAATAAAATTATCCTTACCTTCTATGAATACTAATTAAGAAAACGTACATGTCATAATTTGCATCTCAAAGTCGTAGAATATATCAAGATATATCAGTCAACCAAATGACTTTAAACAACTAAACAAACTACCAACAAATACTGATGTTTTCAAAACCCTTTCCATAGAAAACACACTATTAAGTATCTTAAGTATACCTTAATACCTATCCATTGTCAATACAACATCCAGCAAAAAACTCACTTTACACCAAAAAAAATTAATACCTTTTAAAAAGTATTAATTTATTAATTAAGCAGGCATTGATTCATTCATAACATCTTGAGCTTCTCTATTAATGGTAACTAATATTATAATTAGAATAAGTAAAACATTAAAAAATCGTTTCTTTTAACACGAAACGATTTTTTCATTTGTTATAAAGAGTTTTTTATAAACCAAGCAATTTCCTATAAGACAGAACTAGCATAGTTCCTAGTTTTAAGAATTCTCCATAATATCTTGTGCTTCTTTTTGAGCGATTTCAAGATTCTCTGTTTCTCCTTCAACATTTGACGTTAGAATTGTATTTGTGTCATCTATTAATTGTCTAGATTCCTCTATAAACTCACCTATATTATTATCATAAGTTTCAACCAGATTCCCCTCCGGATCATAAAATGCTATTTGTCTTGGTAAGTTACCCATTCTATCAACTTGCAAATTAGCCTGGCCAACAAAATGATATAGCATTTGCCTAACAGTTTCTTTAGCCATTCCAGTTTTCCCATTTGGAAGAGTTCGCCCACTAATAGGGAAGTCATCCACAAGAGAGTAGAATTCCGAATAAATACGAGTATATATAGGGTCCTCTCCACACGCTGCTAGTAGTTTATTTGCCGCTTCCGTTGCACCTTCACAAATCCCTTGGCCCTTATTAGCAAATCTAATCAAAAAATCTTTGTAATTGGAAGATAATTCCTTTGTAATAATCTCCGCATTTGGGGAAGCCCAATTATCTTTTAGACATTGAAAAAGATCTTGACATCTATCTCTAAGATGTCTATGAACCCATTCTGTCTCATCAAAAAACATATCTATATCATATTTTGCTCTCTCTCTATCAATTCCTGTAAAACCATCCGCCATATTAATCACTCCTTCTTTTATATAACCATAATATTAGGCAATTGTTTTATTTAATAAATTTTTTTAAGCATTCATTACATCCTGTGCTTCTTTCTTAGCCATTAAGATGTTATCAATTTCACTATCAATATATTTGTTCATATCTTTTTTAGTTTGATCTAATAACGTTTGGGTTGTATCTTTAAGGGTATCTAAATTCCTATTATACGTTTCAACCAATACCCCATCAGTGTCATAAAATGATATACCTTCTGGCAATGCATCTATCCTATTAATATATCCCTTAATTTGTTCACTAAAAGATGCCAATAGAATTCTGACTCCTTCTCTATCCATACCTGTTAACCCATCTTTAGTATCCCCACAAGGCCAAAAAGTTCTAGTCGTCACTGAGACACCTAAATCAGAAATAATGGCAGGAATCGGTTCTTGACCATTTGCCTTAAGAAGAATATTAGCGGCCTCCTCCGCCCCATGAACAAGATGTTTTGCCGAATTGCCAAAACTAACAACACACTCCTCATATTTTTTTGTTAGACCAGTTGTATAGTCTTTTGCAATAGGTGATGCCCATTTACCACATAAATTGAGAAAAAAATCATGACATTCATTCTCTAAACCATTAAAGATACTCCTAGCTTCATCATCAAAACTCAGTAAATCTTCTTGCGCTCTATCTCTATCAATTCCATCAAATCCGCTTTCTTCACTCACGAAAATCTATCCTCCTTCTATTATCATTATAGCCGCCTTCTTATTAAATGTCTATACTATTAACATCAACTTTACTATTACATTTTCTCTCCACTATATACTTTAATACTATTAATAATAGTTTCTAAACTATCTAAAGTAATATCAAAATACTTACTCTTTGTATTATAGTATACAAATAATAATATATTATCTTGTTTATAAATATATACTAAACACTCTTCCTTATCCTTCTCATATAAGAATTCATAACTACCATTATCATTAATAGATCTATTTACTAAATTATATCCTTTATTTTGTTTCTCAACTTCATATGTAATATCACTAATAATATCTTTAATATCTACATCTATTAAATAAGTATCTAGTTCTTTATAAGTAATAGTTATCTTACCTTTACTTCTTTTATTAATTAAACTAGTAATATTCCCTTTTTTATTTATCTTCCAAGTAGAATCATATTTAAAACTATAATAGTTATTCTTATACTCTTTAATATCTTTTCTTATATTACTAGTTATAAAATAGATTAATACTAATACTAATATTAATACTATTATAGAAGTAATACATACCATTTTATTCTTAAACTTCACCATACTAATTCTCCATCATTAATACTACTAAATAATCTAAATAGTACTTAATAATAACTCTATATTTATTATTAGTATATATCTTTTCCCTTTCACTATTATATATTAATACATAATTATTTTTAAGTAATTCTCTTTCATAATTAGCACATAAATAATAAGTATTAATAGACTTACTAGCCTCGTTTTTATACCTTAAACTAACTATTTCATCTACATAATTAGCTTTAACTAGTTTTAAAGAAATATTCTTATCTATATTCCCAATTTTCTTATATTTATTCCAAACCCTTCTAGGTATATTATTAACTATCTTTTCTTCTCTAGAACCATAATAATACTTATCCTTAAACTCTTCAAAAGCAATAGACTTAATATCGTTAAAATCTTTATTACTTAGTATATCTTGTAACTCTATTAAATAATCCGTACTATTAGCAATAGACACATCACTATTCAAACTATTACTAGTATTAAAACCTATTACTTCCCCATCTTTATTATATAATGCACTACCAATATCACTTTTATTTAAAGCTAATAAATTCTTATACTTACCATTATACCCAGTAATATTTCTACCATAATTTATCATAAAACCAGTATTATTTTTACTATCTATAGTAAATACATAATCATTAGTTAATAAACCATTATTACTAAATTTAACAGCCTTACCAGTCTCATCCTTTAACTTAAGTAATACCACATCATAATCAGTATCAGCAGCAACTATACCTTCTATATTCATCGTATTCTTATTAGAATCATTTACATATATAAATCCACTATTATTAAGCATCTCCAGCAATAAAGACCAACTAGTTACTACTATGCCCTTTCTAATATAAAATCCACTACCATATACATTAACATCTGCATCCTCTAAAGCGCTTATAGATACATTACTATTAACATTATTGTCATATATACTTCTTAATTCATCAGTATTAATATTAGAATCATTATTACTATCTAAAGATAAACTCTTATAAGTATCACCTATTACTTCTCCAGAATCTTCTTTATTACCTAGATTATAGAAAAATTCTTCTAAATCTTCCCCTTTAGTAAATGTTGGATAAAATAGCTGATAACCATTACTATTTTCTTTTAAATATAGTA
>CAMYYH010000034.1 GCA_947303405.1 uncultured Mycoplasmatota bacterium | reverse complement strand
CAAACGATAATGTAAAACGTATAGTAAATAACGCTCTTAATAAAATATATAATACTTATAACGTTTTCCATCTACATATCTGCCTAGAAATAACTTAGTATTATCACTAACTTTATCATAATCTCTTTTATTAACTAACAATTCCATCTTTTGATTATCTACACTAACTATAATCGCATATAGTTTTTCTTTATCACTTACCCCACTAACCAATTGATGATATAAAAACTTAGTATTATGATTTATTTCTTCTATTCCTTTACCTTTACCATAAAAGACTTTATATAGAACTTTATAAATAATAAAGAAAACAATAATTATAAACAATAATACCAAAGACAATATTATCATAGTTAGATTATTCTCAGCACTTAATCCATTCTTAGAAGATAAACTAGCCAATACTAGCAAATATACTAAAATAACGAATAATATAATACCGAACAAAACACTTTTATACTTTTCTAAAAATCTTCTTGTATTATTTCTTTTTATTATCTTCAAATCATCTTTACTAGGCTTTTGCCAAGATCCTACATATCCATCCATAATACTAATTTCCTCTTAAGGTACTTATTCTTTCTTCATAATCATCACTATTGCAAATATAAGAACCACTTACTACCATGTCTGCACCAGCTTCTTCGACTAGTTTTATATTCTCATTATTAATCCCACCATCGACACTAATAATATAACGATAACCATTTTGCTCTTTAATTTCTTTTAAAGTTTCAACTTTATATAGAACTTCTTCCATAAATTGTTGTCCCCCCTTACCGGGATGAACACTCATTACTAGAACTTCATCAACATAATTAAGTAACGGAATTATATGACTTACTTTAGTTTCTGGATTAATAGCAATACCAACTTTCATACTAGTATGTCTAATCATATTAATGACATCTATTGGTCTTCTATGAGCTTCATAATGAAAAGTTAAATATTCAACATTTGGTATCTTAGTAAAATCTTTAACATATTTATTAGGAGAACAAACCATAATATGAACGTCCAATTTTTTATTAGTATCTTTAACTAGTTTTTTTAATTCTTGAGCATTAAAATTATAATCCCCACAAAATTCACCATCCATCATATCTACATGGATAAAGTCCGCACTAGAAGCGTCAATTTTTTTAATCATCGTTTCTCTATCATCTTTACCTTTTAAGAAAGATACAGACACTTTCATTTTATCTCCTCCAGTATTTTAAGATAATTACTATATCTAGAAAGTAAGATTTCCTTCTTTTCTACTTCCTTTTTTACCTTACAATCATCTTCTCTATTATGAAGACAATCTCTATACTTACAAGTATATTTCCTAAACTCTATAAATACATCTTTTAACTCTTCCTTATCTATCATAGATAAATCTAGAGAAGAAAACCCGGGAGTATCAGCAACCAAAGCATTATCTATATCATATAGCTCCGTATGCCTTGTCGTATGTTTACCTCTTCCTAGAGCTTCACTAATTTCTCTTGTTTCTATATTATATTTACTAGTCAATCGATTTATTAGGGTCGATTTTCCAGCACCAGATTGACCTGCTAATACAACAATCTTATCTTTTATACACTTTATTATCCTAGCAGTTTCATTGTTATAAAAAACACTATATCCGATAGATTCATAATAACTACGTAAGTTATCTATCTCTATTTTCTCTTCCGCTGTTAATAAGTCTAACTTTGTAAATACAATAATTGGTTCTATATCATTATACGTAACCAACGCTATTAACTTATCTAAAAGCAATAAATCTAAATTAGGCTTCTTAACACTAGCTACAATTATTGCATTATCTACATTAGCTATAACTGGTCTTTTTAATTCATTCTTCCTAGGTAATATCTTCACAATAAGATTATTATCTGAATCAATAACCACGTTATCACCAACTAGAGGAGTAATTCCCCTTTGACGGAATATTCCTCTAGCTCGGCAACCATATAACATATCATCTATTTTTACTGTATATAGATTACTTATTATTCTAATTATCTTACCATTCATTAAACACCTAACACAACGTTCCATCACAAATACCATCATCTGTATCAGGAGTAGTTGAACCATCATTAGCTTTAGCCACTTTAATATTTAAAGTAGTACCTTCTGTAACAGTATATCCTTCTGCTCTACTTTGATAAAAGATAGTACCTGGATTATAGCTAGAAGATGTATCATAAGTAACCTTTAATACTACGCTATGTTCATCACAAAAAGCTTGTACTTGATCAACAGTATATGAGCCATTCGTAAAGTCGGGATACTTAACTACTATATTAGGTATATATAAAGTAATTGAATCTCCAGCCCTTAATTTAGTCCCTGCTTCAACATCTTGTGACATTACTACTCCATCTTTAGGAGACTCTTCGTCCTTAACATCTTTTCGTTCAATTAAAACATTAATACCATACACTTCTAACATACCCTTTATTTCTTGATAATTCTTACCAGTATAATCTTCAATAGTAATAGTTGAATCTCCAGTAGATACAGTTAACGTTACTGTCGTACCTGATGCTCTTTTACTACCAGCAGCTGGATTAGTTTTAATTACATGATCTTTCGCTATTTCAGAACTACTTTCCTCCTTTTGGGTATCAGCAACTTCAAAGCCCTCATCTTGTAGCTTCTTAATAGCCTGCGTAACTGTCATATTTTTAACATCTGGAATAATAGTATCTTTACCATTTATCAAAGATGGAATAAATATTACAACAGCTGCCACTAAAACTACTAAACCAGTAAAGATAGAAGCTAAAACAATTAATAATTTATTCTCTTTTCTAACTTCATCTTCATCAATACGCTTTACTTTAACATCCTTATCATCACCATCGTCTTCCATCTCAACAGCTTTTTCAACCTGTTTAGTAAACTTCTTATTATCAGTATCTAATTCTGGATACTTATATTCTAATTTAGGTTCATTTAACCTAGTCTCATCTAAACATGTAATTAAATCCTCATACATCTCTCTAGCATCATTATACCTATTCTTAGGATTCTTAGCTGCCGCTTTAAGAATAATATTCTCCACACTTTGAGGTATATCAGGCAATTCTTCCCTAATAGAAGGTAATGGTTCCTTTAAGTGCTTTAAAGCTATTTCTACCGCATTCTCACCACGATATGGCAGTATACCAGATAATAACTCATACATTAAAATACCCATTGAATAAATATCACTTTTTAACGTAGAACCTTTTCCAGAAGCTTGTTCAGGCGGCAAATAATGAACACTACCCATTACTGAGTTAGTTTGTGTTAACTGCGTAGCATTCATAGCCATTGCTATACCAAAATCAGTAATCTTTACTAAACCATTTTCTAATATCATTATATTTTGTGGTTTAATATCTCTATGAATAATATACGAATCATGAGCAACTGATAATCCATCCGCTATTTGACTCATTATATCTACTACTTCCGAAACGGTTAACTTCCCACGCTTCTTAAGTAATTCCTTTAACGTTTTACCATCAATATACTCCATAACTATAAAGTATTGACCATTATCATCCCCAACGTCGTATACTTCAACTATATTTGGATGTGATAAAGATGACGCTGATAGAGCTTCTCTTTGAAAACGACGTACAAACTTCTCATCATCTGCCAAATCACCACGTAACACCTTTACAGCTACGTCACGATCTAATATCGTATCATAAGCAAGATAAACATTAGCCATACCACCTTCACCAATAGACTTGATGATTTGATATCTATCATTTATCTTTTGTCCCTTCATTATCATTCTTCTTCACCACTTTCCAGTGTTAAATAAGCTACAGAAATATTGTCTTGTCCACCCCTTGCATTACTCTTTCTAATAAGCTTAATTAATTTTTCTTCTATTTCTAACTCTTCATCGTTTAATACTTTCTCTATTTGTTCTTTACTTAACATATTTGTTAAACCATCACTACATAAGAATATTCCGTCTACATTAGTATCTACCTCAAAGATATCTACATCTACTTTTTCAAAAGTACCCAAAGCTTTCATCAAAACATTCTTCTTAGGATGATATTTTGCTTCTTCCTCAGTCAAGTCCCCAGCTTCAATAAGCAGATTAACTAACGTATGATCCTTAGTAACTTTTGTTAATTTACCATTCTTAAATACAAATCCTGAAGAATCTCCTACATTACCAAATATTAAAAATTCCTTTGTAAGTAAAGCAAGTACACAAGTAGTACCCATACCCGTACTTTCTGGATTTTCTTTAGTATAATCAATAATCTCTTTATTTATCTCAGCTATATTATCTCGAATCCAATTAATCCCATCTATCTTACTACCAATAGTTGATGTCTCGGTAAACCTTTTACCCAAATGAGTTAACACTAAAGAAGAAGCTACTTCTCCAGCTCTATGTCCCCCCATACCATCAGCTACAATTAATAAATATTCATCATTAGCATTTTTTAATATTGTTACTGAATCTTCATTATGATTCCTAACTTTACCAGTGTCAGTTAAATAAAAGCTTTTCATGATTCCACCTCTTTACTTCTAAGCTGTCCACAAGCAGCATCTATATTACTACCAAATTCCTTCCTAGTTGTTGCTGTAAGACCTTGTTTTATTAATATATCATAAAACTTTTTAAGATTTTCCGGTTTACTCTTTTTAAATTCCATATGACTAGTCTCATTATAAGGAATCAAATTAACATATACATTCATTCCCTTTAATAATTTAGCCAATTCTAATGCTTGTGTTTCATTATCATTAACACCATCTAGCATTACATACTCTATTGTTACTCTTCTATTAGTTTTCTCTGTATATTCTTTAATAGTCTGTATTAAATCTTTTAATTTATATGCCCTATTAATAGGCATTAGTTTATCTCGTAACTGAGTATTAGGCGCGTGCAACGATACAGCTAGATTTATTTGCAATTCTTCATTACTTAGTTCTACTATCTTAGGAATAAGTCCACAAGTAGATAAAGTAATATGCCTAGCTCCTATAGCTAATCCTTTAGCGTCATTTATTATCTTAATAAAATCTAATACATTATCATAATTATCTAAAGGTTCCCCTATCCCCATTATAACTACACTAGATATTCGCTTTTTTATATCATCTTCTACTAATAAAATTTGTTCTACCATTTCATGGGTTTCTAGATTTCTAACCTTCTTAAGCCTTCCCGACTCACAAAAGGCACATCCCATATTACATCCTACCTCACTACTAACACATATACTTAAGCCATAATTATGTTCCATCAACACCGCTTCAATATAATTATCATCTTCTAGCTTAAATAAATACTTTTTAGTAAGTTTATCTTCTTGCTTCATTACTACTGTTATAAATTTATTATCAAAATCATTACTTATTACTTCTTGTAAATCTTTTTTAATATTCGTCATTTCCGAATACTTTCTTACTTTCTTTTGATATAACCACTCAAAAACTTGTAAGGCTTTATATTTCTTTTCACCCTTACTTATAAAATAATCTTCTAAGTCTTTTCGTTTAATACCATATATATTCCTCATAGTTACACCAAATTAATTATATCACAAAGTATTGTAAATTAGAACAAAACTAAAAAAATGTAAAAAAGATAACAAATAGTTATCTCGTAAATTTACATTATTATTATCTCTTTTTCTTCACTATCCTTTGTATAATACCATTACTACCTACCTCTTTAATAATTATCTTCTTATTATACAAATATTTAATAAAAACAACAGATAAAAAAATTGCTAACAAAGTCCATACATAATAATTAATAGCTACTCCAGCATACAACTTGTTTAACGCATCCAATTCATAACTATAAAAGGAGAAATCAGTTACCTGACAGGCCTTATCTATACATAGCAATCTATCATAAGCTAAGGCCACCGTTCCAACCCACGCTACTGTAGATAATACCAAAATACTAACAACAATAAAAACAATATATTGTCTATAATCTTCTTTATTTAATAATCTTCTTCTAAAAGCATTACCAACCGTAAATAAAAAAACTAACAAAACACTTATATTAATTAAAATAGATAGTATTGATATATAAATATTACTATCAACAGTATAAGAAACGGCAGATTGATAATTAGTTATTATATTTGTATTATTAATATTCAACCACGAACGCAAACCCATACTAATAATTATAAGCATAATAGCGAAACAAATAGAATATATTAGAATATCATATATACTAAAACACACTAGTTTTTCCACGGCATCACGATTTTTCTTTAGCTTATGTTTTCCAAAAATACCCATATACATACCTTCTATTCTATAAATAATATAACACAAATTAATCATAGAATAAAGAAAAAGACGATTTTAAAAATCGTCTATATTACGCAAAAATGTAGGTATTTCTATATCGCTATCAACATTCTCACTTCTCATATAAGAAGTATTACTAGGCAAGTCTTTTGTTACTCCACCAACCTGTTCCTTATCATCATCAAAACCAGTAGCAATAACTGTTACTATTACTTCATCATTTAAATTTTCATTAATAACTGCACCGAATATAGTATTAATATCGGTATTAGCAGCATTTCTTACTACCTCGGCAGCATCTTCAGCTTCAAACAATGTAAGCGAATTACCACCAGTAATATTAATAATTGCATCCGTAGCACCATCGATTGTATTTTCAAGCAATGGTGAAGCAACGGCATGTTGAGCAGCTTCAATAGCTCTATTTTCACCTTCACCAATACCTATACCAATAATTGCATTACCTCTATTTTGCATTACCGCTTTAACATCAGCAAAGTCTAGGTTAACTAAACCAGATACGGCAATCAAATCAGATATTGATTGAACAGCACGGTATAATACATTATCAACCTCTTTAAATGCTTCAACTATTGGTGTTGATCTATCTATAATATCTCTTAATCTATCATTAGGTATAACAATAATCGTATCAACATGTTTTCTTAATTCAGCTAAACCAACTTCAGCATTTTCCATCCTGCGACGACCTTCAAACTTGAATGGTTTAGTAACTATCGCGACAGTCAACGCTCCTTGTTCTTGAGCAATCTCCGCAATAATAGGTGCAGCACCAGTTCCGGTACCTCCACCAAGTCCACAAGTAACAAATACCATATCTGAACCTTTTAAAACATCCTCAATTTCTTGTTTACTCTCAACAGCGGCTTCACGACCAATCTCCGGATTACCTCCAGCTCCTAAGCCATCAGTTCCTAATTGGATTTTTGTCTCCGCTTTACTTACATTTAATACTTGCAAATCAGTATTGGCTACTATAAAATCTACGCCTCCAACTCCTGATTCAATCATACGATTTACGGCATTACAACCTCCACCACCAGCACCGATAACTTTTATCTTAGCAATTTGATCTCTTTCTAAACCGCGCATTTAACATCCTCCTTTTTTCTATCCGAAAAAGCTTCTAAACAACTTAACAATAGAGGAATTGTTCTCATCGTCCAAATCATATCCCCCTAAAACTTGTTGTTCTTCTATACTAAATATAGAATATTCTTTATCTTTTAAACGAGATTTATCGTCATAATACTTAATCAATCCTACCGCAGAACTATATCTATTATGTCTTACGCCTAATTCGCTAACTCGTCCTACCATAGCTTTATCTCTAAATATTTTATTTAAAACTAATCTAAAATCTCTATTTTCAGTTAGTCCTCCTGTGATAATTATATAACTTATTTCCTTTTTTGTTAAGATATTTATTTGTTTTTTGCATAAATTAAGAATTTCTTCTATCCTACTTTGGGTAATCTTAGAAACATCTAATTGATTAATTATTAATCTATCTCCATACTTGGTATCTACCTCTATAGCATGAGACTCCTTAGCATTTTTAGTAGATGACAAAGCCAAAGTTTCCTTTATTTCTCTAGCTCGTCCCTCATCTATCTTATATATATACATTAAATCACTATCTACATTCCTTGCTCCTACATTTATAGATACCGTATTAGTAAGTATCCCCTTATTAAATAAGGATATATCAGTAGATACATGACCAATATTTATTATTATACCAGAAGTATCCTTCATATCATCTATCTTATATTCATAGAAATCCCCAATAGAACTCAAAGATATATCTAATACTTCAACACCTAATTTCTCTAAAGCAATTAAAATAGGATATATATTTGCTTTAGGCGCTGTTATTAGTATACCACGAGCAGCTAATGTTTGCGAAACCAAATTTTTAGGATCTCTTACTTTTCTCCCGTCATCAACTGTAAAACTAGTAGGTAATAGATTAACATACTCTCTACCTTCTTTTATCTTACCTTTTAAAGCCTCTTTAAATACCTTACTAACATCAGAACCAGATACTATATTATTAGGATTCTCCACTTTTATTTCACCATTAATTACCGAGAACTCTAAATCTTTAGGTGGAATAGTTATTATTACTTGCTTAATAGGAATACCTATTATTTCATCAGCCCTACTAATAATCTTTTTTAAAGATTCTCTAAAACTAACATCATTTATGATAAGACCATCTTCCATACCCATAATAGGCTCATACAAAGCTGCTAGTATGTTAAGCTTATTCCTATACATTTCACCAACTACTAGTTTTATACTATCAGTACCAAAATCTATACTAGCCATTATTCTATGCATAGTACCACTCCTATCATAACTACGTTAATTATACAAGAACTATATTAAAAAGTAAACCATTCCACAAAAAATAGATTATCTAAACAATAATCTATTTTTCGGTAATAGTATAATCTCCTTTTAATACATCAACTACTTCTTTATACGCTTCTTCATAACTTGAATATCCATAATAATAACATGTTTTATCGTTATTAAAATAGTACTCAGGCGCTTCTATCTTTCCATTAGCTAAATCAAACAATTTCTCATCTACATTCCCAAACACAACTGGTATATAAATGGTATGTCTATCAGATTGATGATAGAAATCATAATATACAGCCTTAAATATAACTATCAACTTATTACTATCTTTCTTATTAGCTAAAATAATCTTTTCTTCTTTTAACTCATCCCTATGATAACTATGCTTACTATTACTTTCTCCTTTTCCCGTTGTAGATATTAAGAACCTAGCCTCAGTTAATATTCTCTCCATCTTCGTATTACTAAGATCCTTTATGTCTTTTAATAGACTATCATTATCTACTTTCTCTCTATTTTCTATTGCCTTATCTACCCCAGTATCTCTTTTAACTTGTTTAAATATATTAAAAGCCACGAAAACAATTATTAAAATAACAACTATAAAATAAATTAGGAAAAATGGTTTAACTACCTTAACAGGTATTTTGGATAATTCATTTAATACATATTGATCTTCTACATTATTATCTCTTTCTATTTCAAACATACGATGACAATACTTGCACTCACAACTAGTATCTTTATCATTAAATTCTAAACTTGCTCCACAATTAGGACACTTTTTTTCGATTAATTTCACTATTTCACTACCCATCTACTTATATATTACCACATTTAGAATAATAAAAAAAGTAAGTATATTACTTACTTAATGCTTCAATTAATTCAGCTTTCTTCATACTAGTAAAACCATCGATATTAGCATTTTTAGCCATTTCCTTTAATTCAGCTACAGTCAAAGAATTTAAATCTTTACTAGCATCCTTTTTTTCTTCTTTTTTAACTTCCTTAGTTTCTACTTTTTTAGGAGCTTCCTTAACCACTTTTCCTTCATTAGCGTCCTTAGCTAATTTAACTAATTCTGCAAATGCCTTAGTATTATCAATAGCTAATTCACTTAGCATCTTTCTATTGATTTCTACACCGGCTTTATTAAGTCCATTTATAAACTTAGAATAGCTAATATCGTTTTCACGACAAGCTGCATTAATTCTTATAATCCATAATTTACGAAAGTTTCTCTTATTTGCTTTTCTATCTCTAAATGCATATACTCCACTATGGAATGTTTGCTCTTGAGCAGTTTTAAACAATCTATGTTTTGATCCAAAATAACCTTTAGCTGCTTTTAATACTTTTCTTCTTCTATTCTTAGCGACATTTCCGCCTTTAACTCTTGCCATCTTTCAATCACCTTTCTACTAAATGAAATTCTTCAAACGTTTAGCATCACCTTTAGCTAAAACGCCTTTATTTCTTCTTTGTCTAATTTGTTTTCCAGAATCACCTGCAGTTTGATGATTTCCATTTGATTTTTTATAAATTAAACTACCATTCTTTCTTTGCTTAAACACTTTGCTAGAAGCCTTATGTGTTTTTTGTTTACATTTTCCCATAATAATTCCTCTTTTCTTTTATTTTTTAGGTGCAAGTATCATAATCATAGTTCTACCATCTAATTTTGGTTGACTTTCTATAATACAATATTCTTCTAGTTCTGCTGCAAAACGAAGCATAACATCCGTACCAATCTCTGGATGCGACATTTGTCTACCTTTAAACTTAATAAAGACTTTTATCTTATGTCCCTTAGCTAAGTATTCAGCAGCATTCTTCTTTCTTGTATTAAAATCATGAATATCAATAGTTGGTGAAAGACGATATTCTTTTACATCTTTATTGCTTTCTCTTTGCTTTTTTTGAGCTTCTTTTTGTTTCTTTTGTCTCTCATAACGATACTTATTATAATCCATAATCTTTCCAACCGGATTATTAGGATTATCGCTCATTAAAACTAAATCTAAACCAGCATAATTAGCTAGTGTTAGAGCATCTTCTAGTTTCTTGGTTCCCATTTGTTCACCATTAGGACCAATTACCATTAATTGATCTACTTTAATTTGGCCATTTATTGGCATTTCATTTTTATCCTTTGCTATGACAAAGCACCTCCATATAATTAAAAAGGGCGAATACCTAGTATCCACCCATAATAAAGTCTTAAAATTATATTGATTTTTTTAAGCTCTATAACCTATTGTAACTATCTACAATCAGGTGGATGTGGACACATCGCTTTCTTTTCAATAACAAGATAGATTATATACTATTAATCGTCATTTGTCAATCTATTCTTATCTTTTTTTTACATATGCAACGAAGGCGGTATTTGCTTACTCTCATCTATTTCATATCTTTGTCTCTCATTCTTAACTAATCGACCATTTTCTACTGTCAATAGTTCAAATGATGCCTTATTAATTCCTTTTTTACCGGTTGAGATGGTCATTTCTAAAGCTCCACAGTTATCATTTCCTAAAATAAGTGCCGGAAGATATACCATTCTTGGGCCCCATAAGAACTTATGTGTACCTCCTAACAAAGTACAAAATGGTTCGGCTACGTCAAAATCATTTCTACCTAAATAGGTTTTATAACGATATTTCATTTCCCCATTGTTTGAGCCTTGACTTATTTGGTTTAGGAAATGGTGCCAACGAATCTTTGATCCATTTTGTCCATTATCATCAATAAATATTGTAGCATCTATATATCCCATATCTATACATCCCCTTGAAGATGTATACATCCTCATCACATCAATTCCTAAATTTAAACCATCCCTATCATGATTCCCGCCCATTGCCCATTCACAAACGCCAGGCGCTAATGACATATAACGTGCAATATACTCTATTAAAGAAACCGTTTTTGCATACTTAACATATGCATCAATCTCACGAACATCAATTATATCTCCCAAAGTCCATATTGCCCCAACACCTTCTCGAACACAATAGTCATTAACTAAGTCCAAAACTTTGGCATCCTCTTCTTTTTGAATATGAGGGTCAGACATCAAGAAGACCTTTTTAGCAGCACCATTAGTCCAAAATGAAGTTTTTGTTTGAAACCGGTCATCTAACTTTTTCAAACGATACTTCACGCCATCCCTATATATTCTTTCTATACTAATTCTTTTTTCAATTTCACTCAAATATGTTACAGCTAGGTCTAAACTAATCTCTCCATATCCTTTTGTCTTTAGATATTCTACAACCATTTCCTTTGTTACAAATGATTTTCTAAATATCAATTCGATAATAGCCTGAATTTTTTCTTCATCTTCGGAAAAAGAAACATTAATATTAGCTTTTTCATTAGCAATTTTTTTTCGTTCTAATTCGGCTCTTAATCCCCTTATTACTTCTTTTAACTTTTCTATTTCGGCATTTAATTCATCATCACCCATAGTTTTATGAGCATCAATTTTCTTTTGTAATCTTTCATTTTGTCTCATTAAGTCCCTTATTTTCCAATTGTCTTCCTTTGCTTGCTTCCTTTTAGTAATAGGCACACTCTTCAACCTATCTTGTAATTTTTTATTACAGCCCCTTAAATTATCAACTTCTGAAGACAATTTATCAATTCGGCCGCGCAATTCTTGAATCTCAAAATTTAATATCTCACTTTCGCTACTCAACTTAGCAATTTCCGTTCCCAAGTACATAACTCTAAACCATAATCGTTCAGATATGGTATCATTAGGTAATAAACCCTCCATCTTAGAAAAGAATCCAAAAACATTTTCCTTCTTACCCTCAGGCATATCACTATTAGTGATTTTAATACTAAAATCTATTAACATATCTGGTAAATAATATTGACTTATTTGCTCCAACAATCCCTCTTCCTTAGCCAATTTCATAACACTTTCCAAAGCAATTACATAAGATAAGAAATAATCATAAAAACTATTATCCAAGAAATTATTGAGTTGTTCTTCAACAAAGTCAATAATACTCTGAAGAAAAATTGAATCACACATTTCAATGCCAATAGTGCTGCTAAAATCTTTTAAATCACTTATTAATCCAGATTTTTCTGTTATATATACCACAATATTTCTTTTTATATTATCACTCAAAGCCACGCTACCACCCCTTTCAAGACCCCCTATTTTATAATATTATTATTCTTAGGTCAAATCCTAAAAAAAAGGAAATATTTCTATTTCCTAGTTATGAATAAACTATTAGCTCATGTTGAGCTCTTGTACAAGCTACATATAATAGGTTTTTCTCCGTCTTTAAATACTTAGAATTAGAATCACTATAAGCAATTACACTATCAAATTCTAATCCCTTAGATAGATAAGCTGGCAATACCACTAATTCTTTATTAAACTCCTCTGTATTAATCTTTAATAAAGATATAGGAAGTAAACTCTTTAACCTCTCATATATTTCTTCTGCCGACTTACTATCTCTAGTAATAATCGCCACGGACTTATATTTTCTTCGCAAATAATTAACATCAGTAGCCAAGACATTAATATCCGTCCGATGAATTAAAGGCACTGAATTAGTCTTTCTAATCGCACATACATGATTTAGTCCTAGTATTTTATTAGTAAATTCTATTATTTCTGGACTAGACCTATAAGTCTTAGTAAGACTTATACACTTACTT
>CAMYYH010000033.1 GCA_947303405.1 uncultured Mycoplasmatota bacterium | reverse complement strand
CAATATTTACCAATAATAACTATGAACCAATAGATATAAGTGATATTAATATAAAACAAGGCTATAAAAGCTTCTTTACAGATATTAATAATGAAGCTATTTTATTAGCCTCATCTAATAATAACATTTTAGTTCCAATTGCCTTAGGCAATGATAATAATCCTTCTTATGAACCATTAAGAACCCAACCTATGACATATTACCAAGAAGAAGCATTAGATAAATGTAATCAAATCTTATTATTAGATGCTCTATGTAGTAATAGAAACATAGACGATATCAAATTACTAAGTAATCCTATTAGTTCTTGCTTAATAGGAGATGACTGGTTTATTGGTTATAATGATAATAACAATATATCTTACTACTTAATGAGTAATAGTCACAATAAAGAGGTATCTAAAAAAGAATTAGATAAATATTTGCAAACAAAAAGAAGTTAGAGAATCTAATTTCTTTTTCGTTTTATATTAATTGTAGTATAATAAATTCATGGTGATAATAAATGTTTGAATATGAAGATATAAAAATAAACTATAAAGAATATGGTTCAAAAAAACAAGATAGTATAGTATTTCTCCATGGTTGGGGCCAAAATATTGAGATGATGGAACCCATAGCTCGACCATTTGTCAATAAATATCATATCTTAATAATAGATTTACCCGGGTTTGGGGCTTCAGAAGAACCAAAAAGAATTTGGAAACTTGATGACTTTGTTGAGTTAATTCATAAAATGATAGAAAAACTAGATTTTAAGAATGTTACTATAGTTGGTCATTCTTTCGGCGGTAAATTAGCTTTAATGTATGCCTTAAAGTATGATACTAGAAAACTAGTCCTATTAGCGAGTTCTTATAAAAAGAAGATAAAAGAATTAACTACTAAACAAAAAGTTTTAAAGAGTCTAAAAAAAATACCAGGACTTAATAAACTATCTGGTATAGCTAAAAAACATATTGGTTCTACGGATTATAAAAATGCTACACCTATGATGCGAGATATCTTGGTAGAACATGTAAATACTGATATATCCGAAGAAGTAGAAAAGATTAAATGCCCAACTATTATGATATGGGGAACTAATGATGTAGATGTTCCATACGAAGATGGAGTTGAACTATCAAAAAGAATTAAAGATAGTGGCCTAATAACCTATGAAGGGTGTACACATTATGCCTACTTAGAAAGATTAACCCAAACAATAAGTGTATTGGAGTCTTTTCTTGGTTGATAATGACTAGTATAAATAGTATAATTTTTATATACGGAGGTAAAAAAATGAAAATTTTCATTATAGCACTAATAGTATATTTTATTTACATATTATTAGTAAGTACAAAGTCGTTGCATATGCTACAACAAAATAGATATAACGAAGGAGGAAAACTCTTTAAATGGATTCAAAAGAATGCCAAAGAGTGTTTTATAAATATAAATTTAGTATTCTTAATTATTGTATTATTCTACTTTAGTAGTAGTCTAGTAAAATACGTTAGTTATTTCTTTACAGTTATATATTTATTTTTAATATATGTATTTTATAGTAATAAGAAAAAAGATAATGTTAAAATACCATTAAAATATACAGCTAGAGTAAAAAGATTAATCTTTACGAACTGTTTATTTCACTTATTAGTTATTTTCATCTTATATATGATATTTAAAAATAAAGCAATAACTATGATAACTGTATATCTAATATTAGGTATAATAGGGTACCTAAACTACTTAGTTATTATACTTATTAATTTTCTGAATATACCAGCTGAAAGATATGTAGCTCATTATTATCGAACTAAGGCTATTAATAAGTTAAATAGTATGACTAATATGGAAGTAATTGGAATCACAGGTAGTTACGGTAAAACTAGTTCAAAGAATATTTTAAATGATATCTTAAACATCAAATACAATTCCTTTAAGACTCCGGCTAACTATAATACACCATATGGCTTAATGATAACTATTAATAACTACTTAGATAAATATAACGATTTCTTCGTGGCCGAGATGGGTGCTTGTCTAAAAGGAGAAATAAAAGAACTATGTGATTTTGTTCACCCTAAATACGGAATTATAACTAGTATAGGGTTAGCCCATTTAGAAACGTTTGGTTCTGAAGAAGCTATTCAAAGAACTAAGTTCGAATTGATTGAGAGTCTACCAAGTGATGGAATAGGTATTCTAAATGCCGATGATCCTAAACAGACTTCTTATAATATTAAAAATGATTGTCGTATTTTATGGGTAGGCATAGATAATACTAAGAAGTGTGATGCCTACGCTAAAGATATCGATTTAACATATAAAGGAACTAAATTTAAAGTTGTATTCAAGGGTTTAGACAAAGAATATGAATTTCAAACAAAATTACTAGGTCGTGCTAATATTTATAATCTATTAGCCGCAATTCTACTAGGTCATGAACTAGGAATTAGCATTTCTGATCTACAAAAGGCTGTTAAAGGTGTTGAACCAGTTGAGCACCGTTTACAAATGAAAAAAATGAACGATATAAATTTAATTGATGATGCCTATAACGCTAATCCTAAAGGATGTGCAATGGCTGTAGAAGTATTATCTCAAATGCCAGGTAAAAAGATTATTATAACTTCTGGTATGATAGAATTAGCTGATAAAGAATATTTTGAGAATAAAGAACTAGGCAAAAAGATCGCCGCTAGTAAAGCTGATGAGGTAATACTAGTTGGTAAAAACCAAACTAAACCAATTCAAGATGGTTTACAAGAGGGCGGGTTTAAAGAAAATAAAACCCATATTGTTAATGATGTAAAAGAAGCATTTGAAGTGTTAAAGAAATTAAATGATGGAAATACATATTGCTTATTACAAAGTGATTTGCCTGATATATACAACGAATAAAGGAGAGATAAATAATGTTAAAAGTTGGTGTAATTTTTGGTGGAGAATCCGTAGAACATGAAGTAAGCATAATTACTGCTGTTCAAGCGATGTCATTCATGGATAGTAATAAATATAAAGTTATTCCTATCTACATTGGAAAAGATAGAAATTGGTATACTGGGGATAGACTTAAAGATATGTCTGCTTATAAAGATTTAAAACAAATCCCAGTACTAGCTGCTGAAGTAACTCTTACAAAAAAAGATGATGAATTTATTCTTCAAAAGAAAAGAGGAATCTTTAAAGGCACATATGAAACAATAGATATAGCTTTCCCAATTGTTCATGGTAAAGGTGTTGAAGACGGATCATTAGCTGGATACTTAGAAAGTCTTGGTATTCCGTTTGTAGGACCTAGTACCTTATCTGCGTCTATTGGTCAAGATAAAGTAGTTCAAAAAGCAATCATGAAGGAAGAAGGAGTTAACGTAGTTGACTATGTTTGGTTCTTTGATTTTGAATATACTGAAAACGAAGAAGAAGTATTGGGAAAAATAGATAAACTAGGTTATCCAGTAATTGTAAAACCAGCAAAACTTGGTAGTAGTGTTGGTATAGACGTAGCTAAAAGCAAAAAGGATATCAAAAAAGTAATTGAAGAAGCAATAAAATATGATGATAAAATACTTGTTGAAAAAGTAATAGAAAACCTTCAAGAAGTAGATTGTGCTGTTTTAGGAAATCCATCATCTATGGAATGTTCTCTAATTGGAGAAATGCATACTGATAATGCCTTCTTAACTTTCGATGATAAGTATATTGGTGAAGGGGCTAAAAAAGGTAGCGGAGCCAAACAACCGGCTAAAACCGGAGGTACAATTAATACTAATTTAATGGATATTCCTGCTAAACTAGACAAAGCAGTAGAAGAAAAGGTATATGACAATTGTAAAAAAGCTTTCCGTGCTTTAAACCTATCTGGTGTTACGAGATTCGATTTGATAATCAATAAAAAGACTAAAGAAGTATATATAAATGAACCAAACACTATTCCTGGGTGTCTATCATTCTTCTTCTTTGTTCCAAAAGGAAAGAAGTACCCTAAGTTACTAGATGAAATGATTACTACAGCAATTAAAGAGTATAAAAACCGTCTAAAGAAAGTAACTAGTTTTGAATCAAATGTCTTAAGTACATATAATGGTGCTAAAGGCAAAATGGGCAAAATGAAAATGCCGCATTAAAAAGTGTTAAATTAACCATTTATCCGTGGATAAATGGTTTTTTTATGCCCCAATCCCCTCTATTTTATTTTACGTAAACTCACGAAAATATTTGGAAGAAATCGCGAAAATTATTTACAAATATAACTATTAAAGGTATATTAATTATAGACAGTGGCACAAAGTGGAGGAAAGTGGGGGATTTGAATGTTCATGGGCGAATATCATCATACCATAGATGATAAAGGGCGCTTAATTATTCCAGCGAAATTTAGAACTGAGCTAGGAAGCAAATTTATTTTGACTCGTGGTTTAGAAAACTGTCTCTATGTTTATCAAGAGCAAGAATGGAATGAAATAGTTGCCAAAATTAAAACTCTACCTTTTACCAAAAAAGACGTCCGTATGTTCACAAGATTCTTCTTTTCCGGTGCTGCTGAATGTGAATTCGATTCGCAAGGACGAGTTTGCATTACCTCCCCATTGGTTAGTTACGCCGGTATTGATAAAGAATGTATCATTATCGGCGCAAGTGACCGTATAGAAATATGGGCAAAAGAAGCATGGGATAAAATGCTTTCAGAAAATAGTGGTAAACTAGAAGATACAGCTGAGAAACTATTTGAGGGGATTGATTTTGGTGAAACATTATAGCGTCTTACTTTCTGAATCAATAGAAGGTTTGAACATAAAAAAAGATGGCATCTATGTAGATGCTACTTTAGGCTATGGAGGACATAGTAGTGAAATACTAAAAAGAATACCTAATGGACACTTATATGCTTTTGATCAAGATAAAGAAGCAATAGAATATTCAAAAGATAGGTTATCCAAAATAGGAAATAATTTTACAATAATTCATTCCAACTTTGTTAATATGGTTGAAGAATTGAAAAAGTTAAATGTTTCTAAAGTAGATGGTATATTATTCGATTTAGGATTATCTAGTCCTCAAATAGATGAAAAAGAAAGAGGATTTTCCTTTATGAGTGACGCTCCATTAGATATGCGTATGAATAGAGAAGATGCTCTTACTGCTAAAGAAGTAATTAATAATTATCCATATGAAAAGTTATTAGATATATTCTATTCATATGGTGAAGAAAAAATGAGCAAACAAATAGCTAAAAAGATAGTTTCAGTTCGAGAAGAAAAAGAGATTAAAACAACTAAAGAATTAGTAGAAATAATAGCCGGCGCTGTTGGCGCTAAGTACTTTAATACTAATCATCCAGAAAGAAACATTTTTCAAGCTATTAGAATAGAAGTTAATAAAGAATTAGATACTTTACACACCATTTTACCAAAAGCTATAAATCTACTTAATACAGGTGGTAGAATAAGTGTAATAACATTCCATTCTTTAGAAGATAGAATAGTAAAACAAGAATTTAAAAAAGATAGTGATATTGATGAACTAGTAAAAGGTTTACCAGAAATACCAGAAGAGTATAAACCGTTAATAAAACTAATTAATAAGAAACCTATTTTACCTAGTTCAGAAGAAATAAAAGAAAATACTCGTAGTAAAAGCGCTAAGTTGAGAGTAATAGAAAGGATTTAATATGAGAAAACCTAAAATTAAAATACCCTTCTTCGAAGGATTCCTTTGGTGTATAGTAGCACTTTTATTGCTAGCTATACCAATTAGTAGTGTATATATAAAAGCTGTTTTATCAGAAACAAATATAACCTTACAAACAGCAAAAGATAATTTAGAACAACAAGCAAATACCAACGAAGGTTTAAAGATGGAAATCAACGAATTAGCTTCTCTCGACAAGATTCAATCGGTTGCAAATGAAAACGGATTGTCTTATAATAATGATAACGTAATAGTAGTCGAGCAAGACAAGGAGAAGTAATATGAAACGAAAGAATAATACAATAACAATTAGTCATTTAATTCTTGTTGTACTTATTCTTTCTTTTTGTGCAATAATTTATAAATTGTCTTATATATCTCTAGCTAAAGAAATAGATAATATTAACTTAACAGAGTTCGTTGAAGCTCGTAATACTGAAACTGAAGTTTTACCAGCTAAACGTGGTAGTATCTATTCAGCCGATAATGAACTGTTAGCTAAGAATATCAATTCTTACAACGTTATAGCCTTCTTAGATGCGAGACGTACAGAAAAAATAGATAATCCTCGCCATGTTATAGATGTCCAAGATACGGCGACTAAACTAAGTGTTATATTAAACATGAGTGTTGAGACCTTAACTAGTTTAATGAGTCAAAAAAAATACCAAGTAGAACTAGGTCCTGGTGGACGAGGCATAAGCGAAGTAACTAAAAAACAAATAGAAAAATTAAACTTACCTGGTATAGGTTTTACTGCCTCTACTAAGCGATACTATCAAATGGGTAGTTTAGCCCCTTATATAATAGGGTATGCTTCTACTGATGATGATGGCTTAATAACTGGTAAAATGGGTGTTGAATCCTTCTATAATAGTGAATTAGAAGGTAAAGATGGTTATACTATCTACCAAAAAGACTTATATGGTTATACCATGCCTAATACAACATCTGTAACTGTTGAGGCTACACCTGGTAAAGATATATATCTAACCATAGATAGTAAGATTCAAATGTTCTTAGAAAATGGTATAAAAGAGATTAGTAGTGCCAATGAAATGACCTGGTTAACTTTTAGTGTTATGGATGCAAAAACCGGAGCTATCGTAGCTAGTGCCTCTAATCCGACTTTTAACTTAAATGAAAGAGTAATAACTAGTTACTTAAATCCTTTAACTTCATATGCCTATGAGCCTGGTTCGACAATGAAGATATTCTCGTTTCTAGCTGCCATGGAAAATGGTATGTATAATGGTAGTGATGTATATAAATCTGGTACTATTGAAGTTGAAGATGCAGTTATTCAAGATTTTAATGGTGGTTTAGGTTGGGGAACAATTACTTATGACGAGGGATTTGCTTATTCATCAAATGTTGCCGCAACTAAGCTGTCATTAAAACTAGGAAGAGACAAACTACATTCTTTCTATGACAGTCTTGGATTTGGTCAAAAAACAGGTATAACTCTACCTGGTGAAGTGAAAGGAAAATCTAACTTCATCTATAAAACAGAGTTAGCTACAGCTTCATTTGGTCAAGGAATTACAACAACTCCAGTTCAAAACTTGCAAGCTTTAACTATTCTAACTAATAATGGTATAGAAATAAAACCATACATAGTAGAAAAAATAGTTGATAGTAAAACTAATGAAGTAACTTACCGACATCAAAGAGAAGAATTGGGACAAAAAATATCTAAAGAAAATGCAGATAAAATGAAACAACTTATGTATGATGTTGTCTACAGTGGGAAAACGGACGCTAAATACTATAAAAGTGATACAGTAACTCTTATAGGTAAAACAGGTACAGCTGAAATAGCCGGTGTTAATGGTGGCTACTTGTCCGGTAGTACAGATTATATTAGAAGCTTTGCTGGGATTTTTCCTTATGAGAATCCAGAATATATAATATATGTTTCAGTAAAACAATATACTGGTGTCTATAAAGATTTAGCCGGTATGGTTACTAGAGTAGTAGAAGAAATAGCCAAATATAAGAATATTACAAATAACACAGCTAAAGTAGATAATAGTAAAAAACATACAATATCTAACTATATAAGTAAAACAACTAATGAAGCTATTACGGATCTACAAAATAAAGGCTTAAATGTAATTACTTTTGGTACTGGTAATTATATTATTAATCAGTATCCAACTAAGAATAAACAAATTCTAGGTACAGATAAAGTATTTTTGGTAACTAATGGTGAATATACTATGCCAAATATAATAGGGTATAGTTCTAATGAAGCTATTAACGTTTGTAAGTTACTAAATCTACAATATAAAATAAACGGTATTGGTAGAGTAATATCTACTTCTATAGAAGAAAATACTCCTCTTACTAAAGATATGTATATAGAAATAAATCTAGGATAAAAAAGACTCTACATTGTAGAGTCTTATTTTACGATATCTTCTGCAGCTAATTCAACATCTCTTCTAGTTAATATTTCACACCCATCTTCAGTAACTAATACAGTATGTTCGAAATGAGCGCTATTTTGCCCGTCTTCTGTAACTACAGTCCAATTATCATCTAATTGATATATATACTGAGTACCAAGATTTAACATTGGTTCAACAGCTATTACATTATTCTTAAATAATCTAGGCCCTTTACCTTCTTTTCCATAATTAGGAACATCCGGCTCCATATGAACCTTATCTCCAACACCATGCCCAACAAGTTCTCTTACTATACCTAGATTATACTTGTTAGCTACTTTTTGAACTGCATGTCCTATATCTCCAGTTGTACAACCACTATGTATAGCTTTTAATCCGGCCATTAATGCTTCTTCAGTATGCTTTAATAACTTAACATCTCTTTCTGATTTGGGATTACCTACGATATAACTCCAAGCAGAATCTCCATGATATCCTTGGTAACAAGCACCAATATCTAATTTTAAGATATCTCCATCCTTAAGCATTCTTTCTCCTGGTATTCCATGTACTACTTCGTTGTTAACACTTATACATATCGAACCGGGAAATCCATACAATCCTTCAAAAGAAGGAGTACATCCTTTACTTTCAATAAACCTCTTAGCTAATTTATCTAATTTAGCAGTTGTAATACCCGGTTTAATAAATTGCTGTAAGTACTTATGCGTTAAACCGACTATCTTTCCAGCCTCTCTTAGTTTATTTATCTCTTCTTCATTTCTTTCTATTATCATTAAATATCATCTCTTTCATTGAATACACATTAATTATATCACGTAATAAATAATATATTCTTATTTTTCTTAAATTATGATATTATAATGCAGTAGGTGAATAACATGGAATCAAGAAAAATTGGCTATATAGCCACAATAATGACTATTATAATAGGAGTAATAGTAATACTAATGCTTAATGGTGTAATAGACTTTGGTATATCATCTTCCTATTTTACAAAAAGTATACTCGAAGCTTTTGCTATTCCCGCTGGTATATTAGCTTGCGCATTTGTATTGCTTGCTAATGAAGAACATGTCTTATTAACGGGACTGGACGTTCTTGTTGCAGTTGTATATTTTCTTGTTTTAATAGTGATGCTATTCTTGTCCCAAGTCGAAAACATCAATTTTTATAGAATATATATATACATTTACTATGCCGCCGTCTTAGTACTAGCTCTTAATTTTCCTTTTATAATAAGAACTCAAAGTCATATTCATAGCATATATAAATATGGGCTTGCTTTTGTAATAGGAGTAACGGCTATTCTATCAATTGTTTTTCCACGTAATGTCATTTATTCATACTATAAAGAAAAAGAAAAAATTAATATAGTCAAATATGGAGAATATTTATCTATTCTAGGAATAATATGTAATCCAATGATAGCTTATGCTAGTGCAGATGGTCGAGGTAGAAAAAGCAAAACAAATATTGACTTAATTCCTAACATCGGCCCGTTACCAGATGTTGTAGAGATTCCTATTCCTGAAGAAATAACAAATAATGCGCAAACAAATGAAGAGGTTATAGAAAAACCAATCGAACCAACTACTTCCAAGGGCATAAATGATATAATTCCTGCCGATATTAGCGCATCCGATCAATTGGCAGCTCTTAATAATACCCAAACATCCTCAGAGGAATCTTCTCAATCTACGAACGAACCAACCAGTATAGAAGACTTAATAAATAACCAAAACAATAAAGAAAACTAAGGTGATAACATGTTAGAATTAAAAAAGATTACTAAAATATACGAAGTAGCTGGGAATAAACAAAAAGCTTTAAATAATGTTAGTATTACTTTTCGTAAAAATGAATTCGTTTCTGTATTAGGTCAAAGTGGTAGTGGTAAAACTACTTTACTAAATATTATTGGTGGTTTAGATGACTATGACAAAGGCGATTTAATAATAAATGGTATAAGTACTAAAAAATATACTGATCGTGATTGGGATACTTATCGTAATCATAGTATTGGCTTTGTCTTCCAAAGTTATAACTTAATTCCACATCAAACTGCCTTACAAAACGTTGAACTAGCATTAATCCTATCCGGAGTGTCTAAAGAAGAGAGAAGAAAAAGAGCTAAAGATGTCTTAAAAAAAGTTGGCTTAGAAAGTCAAATGTATAAAAGACCTAACCAAATGAGCGGTGGCCAAATGCAGCGAATAGCTATCGCTAGAGCTTTAGTTAATGATCCGGATATCTTACTGGCTGATGAACCAACCGGAGCGCTTGATTCAGAAACAAGTCTTCAAATAATGGATCTGTTAAAAGAAATCGCTGAAGATCGATTAGTTATCATGGTTACTCATAATCCTGACATAGCTTATGAGTATTCTACTCGTATTGTAAAACTACTAGACGGAGAAATAATCGACGATTCAGATCCGTATATATATGAAACTCAAGAAGAAGTTCCAACCAAAAAACATAAAACTAAAAAGACTTACATGAGTTTTGGTACTGCCCTAGGTTTATCTTTAAACAATCTCTTAACTAAAAAGGGTAGAACTTTCTTGACGGCTTTTGCCGGCTCTATAGGTATAATCGGCATAGCTTTAATACTAAGTCTATCCCATGGTATTAATAAGTATATAGAAAGGACTGAAGAAGAAACTCTAAGTAGTTATCCTCTGACGATAGAAAAAGAAAACGTTGACATGTCATCGCTATTAACTTCTTTTGCTGGTAGTTATGAAGGAAAACAAATTGATGATAATCAGATTCATTCTATTAACATAATGGGTGATTTATTTGAAACTATGAGTCAAAAAGTAAAACACAATGACCTAAAAACTTTAAAGGAGTATTTAGAAAAAAAGAGTAATATTAAAGACTATGTATCTGATATAGAGTATACTTATAAAGTTACGATGAATCTATATAAAAATGATGATACAATTACTAGAGTTAACCCAACCACTGTCTTAGATACTATTGGTTTTGGTACGGAAGGAGTATCTACTTTATATAGTGGTTATCTAGCTAATTATGATGTCTTCTACGAGATGCTTAATAATGAAAAATTAAACAAAAGACAATATAACTTACTAGCTGGTAGGTGGCCTAAAGCTTATAATGAAATGGTCTTAACTGTAGATGAAAAAAATAGAATATCTGATTATACCATGTATAGTCTAGGCTTACTAAGTCAAGAGGATCTTAAAGAAGACTTTAATAAGATGACTCGTGGAGAAAAAATAAAAAAGCAAGAATATGCCTTTCCAATAGATGATTTATTAAATTTGTCCTTTAAGCTAGTCTTAAACACCGACTTTTACAAAAAAGAAAATGGTATTTGGGTAGATAAATCATTTAGTGAAAAATATATGAAAAAAGTACTAGAAGACTCTTTAGAAGTAAAAATAGTCGGTATTATTAAACCTAGTGAAAATGCTATTGGTAATGGCAACTCATACGGTATGGTCGGCTATAAACACGAACTAGTTGAATACTTGATTAATAAAATCAACGAATCAGAGATAGCTAAAGAACAATTAAGTAATAAAGATAAAAACGTCTTTACTGGTAGTAACTTTACTACTAATACTGCTTTTGATATCAATAAACTTACTCCTGAACAAAAGCAAGCATTTCAAAAGATGAGTGAAGCGGAACTAGCAGAATTTATGCAAAACTATGCAGCTAATATGTCATCTTCTTATGAAGAGAATATAAGAAAACTAGGTATAGCTGAACTAGATAATCCAGATGGGATTAATTTATATCCTAAAGACTTTGATTCAAAAGAAGAAATAGAAAGAATAATAGAGAAGTATAACAAAGGTAAAAAAGAAGCAGAACAAATAGAATATACTGATATAGTAGGGATAATGATGAGTTCTGTTCAGAGTATTGTAAATGTTATTAGTAGTGTTCTTATAGCCTTTGTAGCTATTTCATTAATTGTATCTAGTATTATGATAGCTATTATAACTTATATAAGCGTTATAGAAAGAATAAAAGAAATAGGTATCTTAAGAGCTATGGGAGCATCTAAAAAAGATATATCTCGTGTCTTCAATGCTGAAACTTTAATAGAAGGTACCGTGGCTGGTGTATTTGGAATAGTTGTAACTATATTGCTTAATATACCAATAAACATGATTATTAAGAATAAACTTAAAATAAATCATATAGCTATATTACCTATAAAAGGGGCTATCATACTTATTGTAATCAGTATGATACTAACACTAATTGCTGGCTTTATACCTGCTAAAATAGCGTCTAAAAAAGATCCAGTAGAAGCTCTTAGAACAGAGTAAAAAAGTAGATACTAAGAAAATAAAACTACTAGATATCCTAGTAGTTTTATAGTAATTAAGATTTGTACATGATATAATCTAACGAGACGGGAGAAATAACTATGAATGGGAAAAAAAGATTACTAGAAATAATAAAAGTACTAAAAAAACATAATGTTCTAGGTGGCATTACACCTGAAAAACTAAGAGAAACCTTAGAAGACCTAGGACCTACTTATATTAAAATAGGACAAATACTCTCTAATCGCCCTGATTTAATCGATGCTCCCTATATAGAAGAACTATCTAAATTACGCAATAAAGTTCAACCTATGGATTATAATGAAGTACTAGAAATAATAAATGAGGAATTAGATAAAGATAAATTAGATTTAATCAGTAGTATCGATAATAATCCAATTGGTAGTGCTTCTATGGCTCAAGTTCATAAAGCGATATTAAAAGATAATAGTAAAGTAGTAATAAAGGTTCAAAGAAAAGATATAAAAAACATCATGGCATCAGATATAAGATTGTTAAAAAAAGCTGTTAAGATACTACGTGTAAATAAGGCTATTCATAATATAATAAATGTTGAAGATATCTTAGATGAATTATTAAATACTTCTTATGAAGAAATGGATTTTATAAATGAAGCCAAAAATATTGAAGAATTTACTTCTATAAATAAAGATATTAATTATATTAAAGTTCCTAAAGTATATAAAAATCTTAGCACTGAGAAAGTACTAGTAATGGAATTTATCGATGGAATAAACATCTATAACAAAAAAGAATTAATTAAAGAGGGTTATGATTTAAATGAAATAGGTGAAAAACTAGCTGATAATTATATCTATCAAACTTTAGATTGTTCTTTCTTTCATGCCGATCCCCATCCTGATAATATCTTTATAGAAGCTGGTAAAATAGTCTACTTAGATTTTGGTATGATGGGTAGAATAAATAATCGCAGTAATGACTAGTTAAATAAGATTATCTCAGCTATTATTAGTGATTATAT
>CAMYYH010000032.1 GCA_947303405.1 uncultured Mycoplasmatota bacterium | reverse complement strand
TAGTTCTCGATTGTGGAAATGGTACCACATCCCTTTTCGCCAAAGATATATATTCCCAATTTCCAAACCTAGATATTACTATGATATGTGATAAATCAGATCCAACATTTCCTAATCATCATCCCGACCCAGCCGTACCAGAAAACAACAAAATGCTTCAAGAAAAAGTGTTGGAAATCGGTGCTGATATCGGCATAGGATTTGACGGGGATGGAGATAGAGTTGGTTTTATAGACGAAAAAGGAGAAATAATTCCTGCTGACTATGCTATGATAATATTCATAAGGAGCATCTTTAATGAAGTAAATCCTAAATCCTTCCTATATGATGTAAAATGCTCTAAATCATTAGAAGACGAAATCATTAAACTAGGTGGAACACCAATTTGCTACAAAGCAGGGGCCTCTTTTACAAGAGCTCAAACAAAAAAAATGGGTTACCCATTTGGTGGTGAATTCTCTGGACACTTGTTCTTTAATGATAGATGGCCAGGATTTGATTCGGGAATATACAATGGATTAAGAATGGTAGAAATACTATCGAAAACGGATAAAAAAACATCCCAACTATTAGCTGGAATAACAAGATACCACTCTACCCCTGAAATAAAAGTACCTGTAACAGACGAAACCAAATTTAATATTGTTCAAGGTGTAGTAGATTATACTAAAGGACAAAACTATAACGTTTTAGATATCGACGGAGTCAGAGTAACATTTGATGACGGCTGGGCTTTAGTTAGAGCCAGTAATACCGGCCCCAACCTAACTATTAGATTTGAAGCCACTACCGAAGAAAGATTAAAAGAAATCCAAGAAGAGTTTACTAAAGTAATAGAAAAAGAAAAAATTAAAGCCGGCTTACAATAAAACAGAGAATTTTTTCTCTGTTTTATTAATGCTAAAAATCATTGCCATTACTAACTTCTTTATAAGCAAAATAGGCTACATTTAAATCTAAATTCCCAGATATACCATCTATTTGTCCTTGATCAGTAAACTGCCACATATCATAACCCCTATCATAATCAGTCTTCTCTATATAGTGAGCTAACCATATTTTATGATTTTCGAATCTACTTAAATTCCAATGATAAGTCAAAGCTGTCTTATTTCCATACAACATCCCTTGATAACCATGTGATTTAAAATAATTCAAAAATATTAAAGCATTATAATTAATTCTCTCATCACTTACATTTTCTAATCTATTCTCTCCAAAAGCTTCCATATCATATGCAACCGGATATGTAATTTTATAATTCTTTATCTTATTTAAAACAAAAGATGCTTCTTCTAACACTTCTAACTCATTTATAGCCGAAGAATAAAAATATACTCCCACCGGAATACCTACAGTATTAGCTCCCTTTACATTTGTTTCAAAAGTAGTATCTTCAACTATTTCTCCACTAACCAACTTTCGAAGCCCCACTCTTAACATAACAAACTCCACGCCAGAAGCCCTGACCTTTTCCCAATCAACATTTCCCTGCCAACTAGATATATCAATCCCTCGTACTTCTTTAGTTATCTCTTCTACTTCTAACTTATTAACAATATGTTCATCCTGTTTCTCTATTTTATCTATTAATACCTGTATCTCATCAAAATCATCTTGATATGGTTTATTCTTAAAAAAACAGTATGATATACCAATTCCTAGCAATCCCAAGACACTGATAGTCATTACTATAACTACTAATACTCTATATTGTAGAGAATAATACTTTATTTTATCAAAAAAACTATACTTTGTTTCCATTATTATTCTCCCTTCCTATAAGATAAAAAAAGCTCTAATGAGCTCTAATTATATCTTAGTATTATTATCATACCACGTAATTAAACTATCTTTATCCATAAATCCAGTTATATCAGCATTTACTTCTCCATCTACTATAAATAATAATGTAGGTGCCGCAACAAATGGATAATAACTACGTAACCTTTTAGTCTCTAAATCATTCATATTAGATATATTTAATCTAATCGCATTAGCTTTCTTACTAACTAACACTTCATTTAATATAGGCTCAAAAGTAACACAATAATAACAAGTATCACTTGAAATCAATACTAACATTTTCTTCCCTTCTGCCACTTTAACCTCAAAATCATCAATACTAGTATTAATTAAATTAGAATAATCTGCATCTTTAAACGTATCTATTTTTTTTTCACTATCATTTATAGATCTATAACTTGTATCGTCAATATAATTGCCTTCAACACTTTCATCTTTATTTATATTAACTACAACATATATAGCACATAACAAAACTACTATTACCAAAGCACTTGTTAAAAATAAAATAACCCCTCTATTATTTCTATCTATCTTACCTATCCCTTCATAAGATGGAACCTTAGTCTTACTCATTCTTTCAACAGCTGCATTTAAATCCTCTTGTTCTTCTTTATTAAATACATAAGTTTTTTCATATACTTGTTCTTTAACGACTTCTTCTACTTTAGGTTCTACTTTCTTAGGAGTAACTTTTACTTCTTTAGTTTCAGCTTTTTTAGGAGCTTTCTTAACCTCTTTCTTAGGAACAGTTTTCTTAACTGTCTCAGCTTTAGCCTCAACCCTCTTAGGAGCCACACTCTTCTTAGTAGTACTCTTCTTACTAGGAACTTTCTTCTCCTGATTTACAGTCTTTTTAGCCACAGTCTTTACTTGTTTTTTATCCTTAGTTTTAGTATTATTTTTAGCAGTAGTTTTTTTAGCCTTTTTTTCCATAATATATCACCTTATTTTTTCTATTACTATTTTAGCATTTTTATCTCAAGAAAAAAAGAGTTTTTTAAGCTGCATCACGTTTAAACATCTTTAAAGCTCTTCCACCAGCTTCACTAAATGTATAACACAAGCTAATATCTCCTCTTTTATACGCTTCTACCATTTTCTCAATAGGTAAGCCATAATGTCTTTCATTTAATTCATAAGCTAAATATAAATCATCAATAGATATTTCTCCCATGCCATATAAGGCTCCTAGAATTATTGTTGGATCCATATCTCCTAAGCAGCACGTTCTATATAGCGACGCTTCAGAATATGTTGCTAACATTCCTGTATAATGAACCCACTGTTCTTCTGAATCAATAACATCTCGATAACAATCCATTTGCTCATTTACCCAATTTGGATTGCTATACCCTAAAAACTTTATTCCGAATTCTTGCCATAGCCTCTCTACCACAGATACAAAACATCTCTCAAATTTGGCTTTAACTCCCCTATTAACTGAGTTGCATTTTACTTTGTCATATTCTTCATTCAATTCATCCAATCCCGCCATCTGAGCCAAAAGAAACATCGGTTTTGTTAATTGCACATCTCGTTGAGCGCGAATCTCTTTACATTTTTCCCATAGCGAACCAGTTGGCCTTTCTTGAAGCATTTCAATTATAGTGATGATATCCCTAAATGCATATGTTAAATCAACACTATATAAAGCCTTTTCAACATATGACAAAGCCTCGTCACACTCTTGCTGGGTTGTATCTAACCATTTTACAAGCTCATCTTGTTCAAGTGTAAGTAAAGAGTCTAAAGATATTTCTTCACTTCTATCTATATCCGGTTTTTCTAAAGTCTTTTTAATATCAAACGTGGCATGAATAGACTTATCATCTACTCTAGAATCTATTCGCTCAATATATTCAAAAGCCTCAGCACAAGGTGGATTCCCATTACGAAGATCCAAAAAAGCCTCTTCCCAGCCAAAATTACAGCTATTTTCTTCATCTAAATAATTAGTTAAATTTGCTGTATGAGCCGGAAGTTCAGTAGTTATATTGACAACTTTTCCACCTTTCTTAAGCACTCTAGCAAAGCATGCCCATCTATCATCTATTGCAACAATATCATAGCCAGCATATCTTAAAAACACCTCATCAAAAGCCCTGCTCTTATCCCGAAAGAGCTCCAATTTCCCATCTTTAACAACTGCGTTTCCCTCAAATGGTGACATAATTAGTTCGCGTTCATCTTCTCTAATCACATCCGTTAACATAAAAGAAATTCGAGTTCTACTCTCTTCTTTAATTTGCGCATATAAATCATTTAGAACCTTTTTTTCCGCCTGGACTGTAGTATGACTCATATTGGTTAGTATTATTATTTCCACACCTGTGTCTAATAAGTCGTTAAGATCGCGTCCAGCCTTCATTATTCTAGAATTATATTCTCCGCATTTACCGGGATGAATTATATGATCGGCCTCCAAAAGCGTTCCCATTAAGTCTGTTACTATTAATCTACCCATATCCAAAACCCTCCTTTAGACATTATAACATAAGCACCTCTTACTAACAAGAAAATAGCTGGTATATACCAGCTATTCTTCTATTTCTATAAATCTAATTGATTTTATTTTTTGTTCCTTAATAGGTTTATCATATTTATCGGTTTCAACATTAGCTATGTCATCCACAGCGTCCATTCCCGCAAAAACTTTACCAAATGCTGCATAGTTTCCGTCTAAATGAGTAGAATCTTTTTGAACTATGAAGAACTGACTAGAAGCCGAATTCAAAGTCGCATCAGTTTCAGGAGTAGATCCACGTCTAGCCATTGATACTACGCCCCTAGTATGAGACATATTATTTTCTACCCCATTTATTCTAAATTCACCTTTTATTTCTTCTTCACTTCCACCAGTACCTGTTCCCGTTGGATCGCCTGTTTGAATCATAAAATCTTTAATTACTCGATGGAATATTAAACCGTCATAATACTTTTCACTAACAAGTTTCTTAAAATTCTTAATGGTAATAGGCGTTTTACTATTAGATAATACTATTAGTATTATATCCCCATTTTCCATTTGTATCTTAACTCTATCAGTTTCTTTATCTACTACTTTAAACTTATATCCTTCTATTTCTCCCTGATTTATTTCTTCTTTCACTATTTTCTCCTCTTTCTTTTTAGTATCTTTATTATCTTTTTTCTCACAAGAACAAATAGTAATAGTTAACAAAAGAATACATATTATTTGTATTATTTTCTTCATATTCTATCCCCCTACTTTGAATTCTTTTTAACAAAGTTATAGACATCTCTACACATATCTTTAATAGTCTTTTTAGCTTCCCAACCTATTTCTTTCTTAGCCTTAGACGAATCAGCATAACAAGATGCTATGTCTCCAGGTCTTCTACCCACTATTTTATATTCAACTTTTGTTTTATTAACTTCCTCAAAAGTTTTAATAATTTCTAATACTGAATAACCAGTACCCGTACCTAGATTATATATAAATAATCCTTTTTGTTCTTTCTCTAATTTTTGTAATGCTTTAATATGACCTTCCGCTAAATCAACTACATGAATATAATCTCTTACACCAGTACCATCCTTAGTATCATAATCATCACCAAATACACTTAAACATTCTAATTCCTTATTAGCTACCTTAGCCACATATGGAAGTAGATTAGCTGGTACTCCCTTAGGATCTTCTCCAATTAATCCAGATTCATGAGCTCCAATTGGATTAAAATATCTTAAAATAGCTATACTCCAACTATTATCTGACTTATATAAATCTTTTAATATTTGTTCTACAAACAATTTAGAAGTTCCATAAGGATTAGTAGTTCCTCCAATTTTGTCATCTTCTTTAATTGGTACTCTTTCTGGATCTCCATAAACAGTTGCACTACTACTAAAAACTATACTCTTAACATTATGTTCCTTCATAACGTCTAATAATACTAATACCGTAGCAACATTATTTGTATAATACTCAATAGGTTTACTAACACTTTCCCCAACTGCTTTATAAGCTGCAAAATCAATAACCGCATCTATCTTTTCATTAGTAAATATCTTATTTAATAACTTCTTATCTATCATATCTCCTTTATAAAAAGTTATATCCTTACCAGTTATCTTCTTTATTCTATTCTTAACACCTATATTAGAATTAGATAAATTATCTAAAACTACAACCTCATAATTATTCTCTAACAAACTTACACAGGTATGACTTCCAATATATCCTAATCCACCCGTTACTAATACTTTCATATTCTTCCTCCTTTAATCATTATAACATAAAAAGGAACTATTTTAATATAGTTCCTCCCCATTCCACTACTGTATAACCAGTTCTTACCGGACTATTAAGTACTTGTTCTTTAACTTTTATTGGGTTATCTAAAGCTTTCCATTCCATCATAACTCTTATAATATTATCTGGTTGAGGATTAATATCTAATGGCATATAATTATCTATTTCTTCCTTAGTAGTAAATCTTATATAATTATACTTATTAGATTCTAAACTAGATAACCAATATACTATGAACTCTTCTCTTTCTCTAGCATTTAATCCTAATATACTAAGTTTATCTTCTAAGAATTCAGCTACATCTTCACCCTTAACTACAAATCCTTCTTTAGTTACTTGTGCTTCATAATTATTACCTTCCCAATATAAAGCATATAATTCCTTACCAGTGTTCTTATCTATAAGTTTTCCAGAAGGATAAGCTTTTACTTCCCATCCCTTATTATACTTAGGATAAGTAGTAATTAAACCATCTTCATTACCTAATTTTATACTTACATCTAATTCTTTGTCTGGATAAATATATATCATTGGTTTATAAGCAATGTCAGGATCACAATGAGGATTATTAGTTTTTTTACTATTAACAGTTACCTTATTTATTTCTTGATTCTTACTTATTGGTATTAAATACTCAGTATAATAAGGAGCACATAATCCACATTTAGCTTTATAAGTAAAATTAACTATCATATTATTATTCTCTATACTATAATCTTTTAATTTAATATCATATTCAGAACAACCATCATACGTTTCTTCTAATAAGATATAATTATTCTTCTTAAAATCATTTTCTGTTAGTTTATTACTTTCTTCATAATTACTATTTTCCCCATTTATAATACTATCATTAAAATACTTTTCATATTCTTCATAACTCTTAATAACTACATAATTATCCTCAGTATCATTTAATATTCTTTCTTCAAAGAATCCTAAATACCTAGATTCATTATTCTTACTTGGTTTATCTTGAACTTCTTTATTAAATTTTATACTCCCAATTATAACAGCTACTCCAGCTAGAATAATAGCTACAATTGTTAAATACTTTTTCTTATTATCATCTTTCTTCTTTTTCATAAATCCTCATACTCCTTTAATCATTCCTTACAAGTATTTCCCTTCCATTTATTAGGTTCATATACTGTCCCCATAAAGACGATTTCCTTACTATCCACATCTCTTATTATATACATAAAAGGTTTATTAAATTCTAAAGTTATTGTTTCTTTCTCATCCGGATTATAAGCTGCTGATTTACTAACACCAAAATAAGTAACAGCCGCAGCCTTAGTCCCACTCTCTGCTAATTCTATATAAGTCTTATGAATAGTGTCAGATACATATATTGACTTACCTCCATTTTTTTCACTAATAATATTAGTCAAATCCGCTTTAGTAGTAAATACTTCTTTTATTCCCATACTAATAAGAACCTCTTTAAAATCAGCTAAATCATATTCATAAGTAAATCTAGGTATATATAAATTTAATGTATACTTACTCCTATCAAACTTAAAACTATCTATCTTATCTAAATCATTACTAGTAAAACCATCTACATAAGAGCCCAAATTACCCTTTGGCAAAATAGCTATTAGTTCTAATTGACTACCTTTATCCTCCTCATATTCTTCTTCTCCAGTATTCTCATCATATCTAGTATATGGCAATATTACTCCTTCTGCAGCGTCTACCTTAAAATACCTACCATTACTATCAATATCATGCATCATTTCTACATCAATTACATCACCATCTTTAGTAGTAAATTCATGACTTTTAGTTAATGAACAATCAAATTGTTTAGCCCACTTAACATCTATAGCTATTGCATTAGCCATACCAAGTACAAATTCTGAGCTAATACTATCCAATATCCTAGGAATCATCTTATTTGTTTTATTATTAACCCAATCATTTATCTTATCTGGCGTAGCAAAAGCATCATAAATTATTTCTGATTTATAGTCTTTTTTTAATTTATTTACATATTTGCTTTCTATTACATCTTTATAATGATTTTTAATAAACAAAGCATTCGCTATCTCTATCTTATTTTTAACAGCTATATCCTTTATGTTTCTATTACCTATTACTTCATCTATTTCTTTTTTACTATTATTCTTAGTACCTTCCCTCAATAAATTTAAAGCCATTTCCACTGAATAAGGACTAATTAAATAGTTTTCCGTTCTATTCCTATTAACCTCTCTAAAAAAACTAATAGCAAACATATTATCAACCTCAGCCCTAGTATTAGTTCTACCACTAGTATTATTATCATTATTATCTCGTCTATTTAACACCTTTGTACTTATTACATAAGAAGTAAAACCAATTAATAATACTAAAACAACTAAAATAATCACATTTTTTTTATTACTCATCACATGTACTTCCTTCCCACTTACTAGGCTCATATATCACTCCAAAAAATAACAATTCCTTACTTTCTTTATCCCTAATCATATACACAAAAGGTTTATTAAATACTATTTTATCCGGCTCTTCTTCATCATCTATTTCAGCTGTATTCTCTAATATAGAAAAATATGTAATTGCTGCAGCCTTAGTTCCTTTTTCATTAAATGAAATATGTGTTTTATGAATAGCTTGTCCTATATACAAATTACCTTTTTGTTTGTCATTATCTATAATCTTACTAAAATCAGCACTCCCCGCATCAAAAATATCCTTAATACCAAGATCCTTTAATAAATCTTTAAAATTACTCAAATCATAATCATATTCAAATCTAGGTATACTTAAAATCAATTTTTTACTTATTCTATGCTTATTTTTATCTATAGATATCATAGTATCTTCATTAAACCCATCTATATACTCAGATATACCTCCATTAGGAAGAATAGCAATAAACTCCAATTGTTCTTCATTTTCTTCAGCGAATTCTTCTCCGGTATACTTATTATATGAAGAATAAGGAATAATTACTCCCCTAGAATTACTTGTCACAAAATATTCAATATTATTACGATAAGAATTATTCATCATTTCTACATCATAACTACTATTATCTTCTTTAGTAAATTTCTCTTTATAAGTACTACTACAATCGAAATGATTAAACCACTCAACATCTATAGCTAAAGCATTACCTATTCCTAATACAAAATTAGGTTCTATTTGTTCCAATAACTTTGGTATCATACCCTTAGTACTCTTATTAACCCACTTATTAATAATATTAGGATTTTTAAAATCATCATATATTACATCTGAATCATAATCATTTAACAAGTTATTAATAAAACTATTACTTATCAGATCCTTATAATCATTTTTAATAAATAACCCATTAGTAACACTAACTCTATCTTTAATACTAACATCATTTATCTTTCTACTACCTATTAAATTTTCTATTTCGTTATAAGAATTATTAGCAGCCCCTTGTTTTACCATATTAAGAGCCACTTCTATAGAATAAGGACTAATAAGATAATTAGTCTTATTATCATACTTATTCATCCCTCTAATTAATTTAACATCAAATGAATAATCATCTTTTAAACTAGTATTCCTATTGCTTCTAGTAATATGTTCCAATATCTCATAAGTCTTTTTTTCAGGTACTTTTTTCTCTTTCCTAAACACTATACAACCGATTATTAATAGAATAACTACTACCATAAAACCTATTATAGCTCTCTTTTTCATCCGCATTATCACCTAAACTAAATATATCATTTATACTCATTTTATACAATTAGAAAAATAAAAAAAGCCAATATAACATTGACTTTTATTTAGTTTTCTTACCTTTTTCTAATTTCTTAGTAGTTGCTTTTAAGAATTCAACAACTCTTTCTCTTATATCTTCTACAGTCTTTTCAATTGCTGGAGTAGCTTTATCCTTAGCTTGAATAGCTAACTCATCAACCTTATCTTTTATTATTTCGCCTTTTTGTTTAGCGATATCTAACATCTTTTCTTTATCTAACTCAGATAAGTCTTTCTTTATCTCAGCAATCTTCATTTCAAAATAGTCTTTAACATCCCCAGGTTTTACACCCTTTAATTGCTCAATTAATTCATCAATCTTTGCTTTCAAATCTCTTCTATTATCTTCCCCTGATTTAGGTGAAAATAACAACCCTAGACCAGCACCAACTGCTGCTCCTGCAACAAACTTTCCAAATCCATTTTTTCCCATTTTTAATCTTCCTCCTCTTCATCATCGTAGTCTTTCTTTTTCTTCTTTTTCTTTTTAAACATATTTCCTATTAAATAAGAAGCACCATCTACAACTTTATCAGTTATAAGGGAAATTCTATCAGTAGTGAAATCAACCACTTTAAATATTCCATTTAAAGACTCTACTTTATCATTAACATTATCTACTACTTTATCCACTTTTTTCATAGTTTCAATAGCCCTAATCCCTATTATTATTCCTATAATAAGGAGTACAATCAACAAGATATAAATAACAACCGGCAAAAAAGCTTGTAAAAACTTAATCGCTGTCATCTTCTTCATCTCCTCCTTCATACATTGAAGAAATCATATCAAATATATCTTTCTCAAAAGTTTGATCATCTTCATTAGTATCAACCTCATCACTTGTCTCAGTAATCGGTTTGATATTATTCAATTCTTTCTCTATATCATCTAATATCTTTAATGTTGAAGTCTTTTCTAAATCATCTAATTTTGCACTCTTTCTTGGTTCCTCATCCGCAACCAATTCATCCTCTGCATTACTACTAAGCATTTTATCTAATTCATCTTCAAGAGGCTTCTTATTATCCTCTATAACATCTATCTTTTTTTCTTCAATAACAGGAGCTTCTATCTCTATATTATCTTCAACTAATTCCACAGTATTGTTAACTTCTTCTATTTTCTTTCTCTCTTCTCTTGTAATAGGTTTTTCTTCTACTACAGTTTCCTCTTCAATAGGTAAAATAGCTCTATCTATAATTTCTACCTTTTCTTCTTTCTCTTCTACTATTGATTCAGCTTTCAGCTCTCCAAAAGCTTTAGATCTAACTCTATCAATATTATCTTTTATTTGTTTTTTTCTATCAGTTCTCTTATCTACTATATCATCTTTTGAATAGTTCTTATCTAAGATACCATATACAGGCGATATAAATGGTGACGGAGTAAATGGTTTCTTACCAGTCATCCCACTATTACTAACACTACTATAGTTAGCTGTTCCCCTATTATTATCGTGTCTAACACTATTATTAATAGGAGTATGTATATTATTTAAAGTAGGCAAATCATCTTTACTTGGTTCCAGATTTCTAGCTTCATTCCTAGCCACTCTAGAAGTTAATCTTTCAAACTCATCAGCATCAAACGAGAAAAATGGCGACTCTTGTTCTTCTACAACCGCTTCCTTTTTCTCTTCCTCTACTTCTTTTATTTCCACTCTATTTTCTAAGTCATTATTATTTACTAATTCTGGATTAACCCTTGAAATATTAACTCTTGGTTCTTCATTTACTTCTTCTCTAACTTCTTCTTTTTTCTCGGTATAATCTGGTAACTCAGGAGTAGAATTATCATCTCCCTCTTCCTCTACAAAAAGAATATTTTTAATTGTTCCAAAAAAACCAAGTTTCTTCTTTTCTTTTTCCTGCATTATTAATCACCTCTAGACTCTATCAAATCCGAATCATGTACATCTTCTTCTTGATAAATATCGGCATCAACAGCTTCCAAATATTCACTATTCTTACTACTAGCTGTCTCAAATATATTAAAGTCAAACTCCTTAGCTTGGGTAGTTTCATCTCCCAGTACATTTTTTAATATATTATTATTAAAAGATACAGATTTTAAGACATTAATAGCGTTAGCTACACTAGCCTTAATATCTTCCTCTTTAACTACCACCTCTATTTTAGCATAATTGTACATTATTTCAATAAAATACTTCCCACTCTTAAGCTTATTTATTTCTAAATAACCATATTTATCCTCGTATACAATTGGCATAGAAACATAAGATGTTTTATTAACTTCATATTTTTCAATTACTTTATTATAATAACTTACTCCATCTATATATAAATAATAATTATAATTCTTACTAGCTATTACCTCATTAAAGTCTGTAGAATCAACCGAATATAACCCCTTAGGTAAATTATATTTATATCCTTTTCTATATGCATTATACACTCTAACATTATTACTAGTAGAATCACTAATTAGCTGTTCTATAGATTCATTTTGTATAGATGTACACCCACACAAAACACAAGAGATAAAAAGAATTAATATGATATTTTTCTTCATTATTCCTCCACTCTTTCTAATAAATTATACCATTAATAATAGCAAATTAAAATATTATTTTTTTATGGCTTCTAAGTAGTTTATCTTAACTCCTTTAGAACTAAATTTCCTTTCATACTCAGTCATTACATTATCCATCTCTGTACTATGCAAATCTAAAGATACATTATTAATAATATATCCATAGTTACTAAGACTAACTATACTAAACTCAAATAATCCAGTATTATCAGTCTTTTGCACTATTCTCTTTGTACTTTTAAATACCTTATCATATATAGGCAGAAAAGTACTAGACGTTAATCTTCTCTTTGCATGTCTAGTCTTAGGCCAAGGATCACTAAAATTAAGATAAATAGTATCTATTTCTTTCGAAAATACACTATCTAAATCCCTAGCATCCATACAGATTAATTTTAGATTACTTAATTCTAAATCCCCCAATTTCTCTATTGCTCTTACTAGTATACTTTGATACTTCTCTATTCCCATAAAATTAATATTAGGATATTTTATAGCCATATTAATAATAAAATCCCCTTTACCCATACCAATTTCTAAACATATAGGATTTCCATTATTAAATAACTTATTATATTTCCCCTTATACTCCATAGGATTATTAATAACATAACTACTATTACCAACAATTTCCTTAGCATTCTTAACATTTCTTAATCGCATATTATCCCCCTATATTTGTACCTTACCTAATGTAGCAATCTTTAATATCTTATTAGCCATTCTCTTTCCTAGAATTTTTTCTAATAAACCTTGTCTAAAAGCAATAACAAAATAAGTTACTCCTCCACATATAGTACATATAGTTACATATAATAAACAATTCAATCTACTAGATAGATTTAATGGGAACATAACTTTTATTATTAATACTATTACTACCATAACTATAGTAGGTATCAACATTTTTAATATAGTCATAAACGTCCTTTTATAATTCAAACCACAATCATTTTTTAAAGATACTAAAGCAATACACACACTAATTATATAGCCTATGATACTAGCTGTTACAGCTCCTAAATAAGGAGGTACTCCTATCTTGTTATATAACAGTATAATAGGCACATCTAGCAATGCATTAGAAACAAACCCTGTAATTGTTGATAAGTACACAGTTTTAAACTTATTAATACCTTGTAAAGCAGAAGTCGTAATCATATATATATTTAAGAATAAACCTGTAAAAACATTTAATGAAAGAATATAAGTACCATTAATATTAGGTCCATAAAAAATGGTCCATATAGCATTAGATAATAAAGATAAACCAATAGTCATAGGTAAAGATACAAATATTAATATTTGTAACGCTTGATTAAACTTATCATTAACTTCTTGCCACTTTTTCAAAGTAAAAGCCGTTACCATCGTCGGTATTAAAGAAATACTCATTCCCATCGCCACACTGGTAACTATCATATTAATCTTTG
>CAMYYH010000031.1 GCA_947303405.1 uncultured Mycoplasmatota bacterium | reverse complement strand
ACCATCTAAACATTCAATAATAGAACAAATTGCTAATTATACACAAGAACAACTAAAAAGTTTAGAAGCTCTAATAATCGAAAATCAAGAATTACAAGTTAAACTAGAAGAGGATAATGTTACCCTAGAGAAATCTATAGATGCTAACGAAGCAGAAGTAGATAAGCTAGAGGCTTATGTAGCTACATTAGCTTCAATAGGTATGGACTATGATGAAGAAATAAAAGCTTTGAAAAATCAAGTAGTATTATATGAAAGAGCGGGTTGTAAAGACGCTGATTCTATTGATGAATGTTATTATAACAAGGGATCGTATTCGTCTTCATTCTCACGCCCTTTAAATTCGGCTAGAGTAACTCAAGCTTGGGGGCATAATGGTCATGCCGGTATGGACTTGGGTGGTAACATTCCTGGAACGGCAGTATATGCACCAGCTAATGGTACTGTTGCCCATACAGCATATCATCAAAGTTGCGGTGGTAATATAGTGTATATTCACCATCAAGTAAATGGTAAGGCTTATACATCTGAATTTGGGCATTTAAGAAGTTATATTGTTTCAGCTGGCCAAAAAGTAACTAAAGGACAAATAATTGGTTATGTAGGAGGAGACTCTTCTACTTGGTATTATGATAAATGTACATCAGGGACCCATTTGCATTACTCTATAGCTTATGGATACTATTTGGGTGCCGGAGCTAACGGATATAAGAGTTGGTCAACGTTTAAGTCAAATACTAGAGCTACAGCTGATGCTTCTATAACTGGTATTAAAAATGTTGCGGGATTTAGATTTTCTAGTAGATAAAGGAACATAGTTCCTTTTTTCACTGCCTAAAATATGTTATTATAAGAAAAAAAGAAAGGGGATTACCATGAGCTTTACTACGGATATGAAAGAAGAAATAACTAAAAAAGATATTAATAGAATAGAAGCTTTAAATGAGTTGTCTTCTTTCATAAGATTTACTGGTCAAATTAAAAAGAATAGAATAATCTTAGTAATGGAGAATGCCTCTGTTGCTAGGCGTATCTACAAAGATATTAAACATAACTTTGGCGTTAACATTAAAATAACTATTCGTATTCAAAAACGTTTTCGAATTAAACAAATATATATATTAGAGATAGCTGATAAAGTAGAAAAGATACTAGAATCATTAAATATAAAACATAATGGTAAAAACATCTTACCAAGCGACAATTTCTTGGACACCGATGAGGAAAAAATATCTTACTTGCGTGGAGCTTTCTTGGCTGCTGGCAGTGTTAATAATCCATCTACAGGTGGATACCACTTAGAGTTTTCTTCTAATCTAAAGAAAGATGGCCTATATATATCTAATCTCTTAAAAGAATTTAATATTAGTTCCAAAGTAATAAAAAGAAATAATAAGTATATGACATATGTCAAGTCTTCTGAAATGATAAGTGATATTATTAAAATGTTTGGCGCTATTAATTCTTTATTCTTTTTTGAAGATATAAGAATATATAGAGATCATAAAAACATGGTTAATCGCTTAAATAATTGTGAAATATCTAATCAAGAAAGAATAATCAAAACGGGGATAAAACAATTAGAAGATATAGAATATCTAAAATCTCATGATTTACTAGGTTTGTTAGATGAAAGCACTAGAGAGGCTGTTCATTATCGAGAACTATATCCCGAGACTTCTCTAAGTGAACTAGCTGATATAATATCAAAAGAAACTGGTCATAATATAGGTAAATCAGGAGTAAATCACTATTTTATAAAAGTAAAAAAATTAGTTGAAAAGCACAAAAATAGTACTAAGAAAAAAACTTAGTACTTTTTTATTTCCAATAACTTGAATAATTACCTTGTTCTTTATAAACACCATCCATTAATACTACATATTTATATATACTATTATGAACTAGGTTACTTCTTTTCACAGTGGTTACTACGACACCTTTAGTAGTGTTTAATGATTCGGCTATATAATAGTTATTATCATCCCAACCTACTAAGATAGCTGCATGTCCATCTAATCCGATTAAATCTCCGGCTTTCACTCTTCCTGAAGCCATTAATTCATCGCTAAGATATACTAGTTCACCAATGTCTGTTAGATCGTAATGATCTGGATCAACACCTGCACCTATATCACCAACATCAAAACCACCATTTAGTAAAGCCCAAGTAACGAAACCAGAACAATCCAAACCGTTTGGATAGTATTCACCTACAACATAAACTCCTGCCCAGTCAGTATAGTTTTGTAATTTACATCCCCAAGGAGTAGGACCTACAAACCTTGCTTTAATACCATTAATTTTACTTTGACCTAAATATAATCCTCGATGATAATATCTTCCTTCACCATCTACATATTTATATGGCTCATAATTTTCTAATCGACCATTTTCATAGAAATAAGGAACCTCGTACGTGCTCTCTAGTGTCAAAAACCTTGCAGCTGCAAGTACTCCAGCTCTTGTTTGATATCCGGCTCTGTTAACTCTATCAAATAATATTTGATCTAATAAGTCGGCTTCTTCTTCGGATAACATATTACATGTAAAGTAATCTCTCTTAGCACTAGCTTCCATTTCTTTAATTAATCTAGTTACAACTACAGTTATATCTTTACTAGCCTCATTCTTATTGTGTATTGTTATTGTGGTTTTACCATAATTTATACCAGTTACTAGGCCATTATCATCTATTGTAGCTATATTAGAATCATTTGATGTATAAACTATATTCTTATCGTTTAAATCGCTAGTATCAACATTAATTGTCTGGGTTTGACCTATATAAAGATATACGTTATCTACATTTGTCTTAATAGTCTTCTTTTGCGGCTCTCTAACTCTATCTTTTTTAAAACCCTCTTTAGTACTATCATAATTGCTATAACTATCTTTAATAAATACATCATAGTCTCCGTCATCAGCTATAATACTACAATACCCATTACTAGCTTTTTCCCATTCGCTATTTTCCAAGTCAGGAGTATTATCCTTTGACGATAATAAACACCATGTAGATTTATTTATTTTAAACAATACATTATCTACCTTTATATTAAATATCTTTTTATCAGGGAATCGTACACTGTCTACTTTTTCTATATCCACAATAGTAGGACCAACAAAGAAATTAAAATATACTAGTACAGAAGCAATAGAAACTAATACAACAAATACTAATATTACTATTAACAATCCCTTTTTACCCAATCTCTTCATAATACTTCCCCTTCATTACTAGGGCGTATTATATCATTAATACTATTTATTGTCTAAATTATCCAACAAAAAAAGCACTAATAATATTAGTGCTATAAAGATGTGTCTTGTTCGAGCAAGAAAGGGTGCCCATTAAGCGCTTGTTACGTCAATTACCATAATTATAAAGAATTATAAAACTATAGATAGTATTATTTTGAAGGTTTTTTTGTGAATGATAAACCGTTGTTCCCGAAATCAGTGCCATTAGTCCCTTCTGGCGCTACCGTAAATTCATCGCCGCCCATCAAATAATGTAGAATAGCATCTGTTAACTCTTCTGTTTTTTGACCAGTATCCTCCAAGCTGCCAGGAATAGGCAATTGATCCGCGAGTTCCTTAATATATACAAAATTCATGTTTGAGAACATTTGTTGAATCCTTCTCTGTTGCGCAATTCTCTCCATTTCGCATTCGATTTTCTTAACACCACTTGGATTGTTAATAGCAAAATCTTTTGTTAGATCCCTTAAATTATTGAAAGAAATAAAATTAGACAAGTCTTCCCGATTATTAATAACTGCATTAGCTTCTTCAACTAGGCATTTTGCTAACATACCGATGCCGTGAGAATAACCTAGTCCACCTATGGAATCTCCCGGTCTTAATATCATTTGCCTGATAATTGCTAAAATCTCGGTTTGTAAGTCAACATAAAAATTTCCTTCTATCCAATAAGAAAAATTCGTTTTTGGATATTTTTCTTCCAATGGAAGGGTTTTTAAATAAGGCACAATCATACCTTGAGTATCTCTATAGATATCTAAATCTACGCTATTATAAGCGCTTAAATCTTCATTCGAAATAAAACTAATGGCATCGCCAACAAAAAAGTTTTTGACTTTATCTCCATTTGGCATTTTGCCGATGACTTGATCTTCACATAGTTTTTTTACATCGGGACTTAACTCGACGATATCTATACTTTTTACCCCTTGGTCAGCTGCAGACCTAAAAACACTATATCCAAGTCCGGCTCCTAAATACAACACATTTCCTTTAATTTTCTTTGCTCTAGAGTCGTGTGTATTAATTTCGAGTGGTTCAACAGTCATCCATACTTTCTGAGTTCCTTCTGATAGCATAGGGAAGGCAACATCTGAATCTGGCGTAAAAAAGTGTGCGGTTCTAATCAATGTGTTTAAATTACGTTTATCTTGGTCTCTTTTAGCAACTGTACCAGCCAAAACTTTACGCTTATCAGAACTATAAATAAAATCCCCTTCTTGTTGAAAAGTAATGTCGACTTGCCTTAGATACGGGTCTGTATAGATAGACTTAGGATTGATATGTACTATATTTACACCCTTTTGTGGCTTAGGGCCATAGAAAGGCACATCCATCATATTTACATTAGTCTCGTAATCTCTTAGAGCTTCCTCTGCTTCCAAAGCAATTGTAATTGGCCGAATTATTTGATTCCTTCCCTGCGTAGTAATAACTAATATATGTATAGCTCCCTTCGTTTAAAACACAAATATACTAGCACTGTTGGTATTAAAATGCAATTATTTACAAAAATGATTATTCTATACTCTATTCAAATTTAGAAAACTATAGTATAATAAAATGTAGAATAAGAGGGATATGCTATGTCAACAATAACTATTACTTTTCCTAACAATACATCTTTAGAAGTGGAGAAAGGCTTAACTCTATATGAGATAAGTCAAAAATATCCAAAGCAAGATACCCAAATAATAGGAGCCGAGATTAATAATGAAGTTGTATCTATGGATACCGTAATAGGCAAAAACACAAGTGTTAACTTCATTGATATGAATAACATAAATGGTTATAGAATTAACAAAGCGGGACTATGCTTTATTTTAGAAGTAGCCCTAAAAGAAGCATTTAATAAAAAATTTGAAGTAGTATATAACCACTCTATTGGTAATGGTCTTCATATGACTATTGAGGGCAAAGAAATATTTACTTTAAATGATGCCAAAAAATTAAAAAAAGAAATGAATTTAATTATCAAAAGTGACGAAAGAATATATAACTTAAACGTTGAAAAGAAAGAAGCTATTAACTATTATAATAAAGTTAATTCTAGTGAAAAGTCTAGTAATATTCATAATATAACTAACAATATAGTTACAGCTTATAAATTGCGCAATTATATTAACTATTTTTATTCGGAGATGCCTTATAGTACCGGTTCTGTTAGTAAGTATGATTTAGTATTCTTGGGAGAAAATAAGTTAGTATTACTATTCCCTTCGCCTAATACTAAGTATGCTTTGCCAGAATATATACACTATAAAAATGTTATTAAATGCTTTGAAGATAGTAAGAAATGGATAAATTCATTGGGTATTCCATACTTAGCGGATCTTAATAAAAAAGTGTCTCAATGTAAAATAGAAGATATAGTTAAAATAGCTGAAACTAATTTTAATAATCAAATAGACGAGTTAGTAAGAGATTTTATCAAAAGAAAAGCCCGTTTCTTAATGTTTGCAGGGCCTTCCTCTAGTGGTAAAACAACTACTACTAAGAAGGTTGCTCTTCAACTACGTAGTAGAGGCTTTGATACTTTAGTGTTAACTATAGATGACTTCTTTAAAGAAAGAGTAGATAATCCAAAAGATGAATTTGGTAATTATGATTTTGAATGCTTAGAAGCTTTAGATTTAAAATTATTAAACGATACTTTAAATAGTTTGCTAACTGGTAAAGAAGTTCAATTGCCAACATTTAATTTTAATACAGGAAGTAAAGAGTATAATAATCCTCCTATTAAGATAGATGAAAAAACTATAATACTAATGGAAGGATTACATTGTTTAAATGACGCAATGGTTCCAGGTGTAGATAATAGTCTTAAATACAAAGTATATCTTAGTCCATTCATCCCGTTAAATATAGATAAACACAATTATATATCCACAATAGATTTAAGATTGTTAAGAAGAATAGTCAGGGATAATCGTACTAGAGCTAGAGATGTAGGTAAGACAATAAACGAATGGAATAGCGTTAGAAGTGGCGAAAAAAAATATATATTCCCATATATTAACAATATAGATTATATTCTTAATACATCATTGATATATGAAATAGGAGTATTAAAAGTATTTGTTGAACCACTACTATACTCGGTTCAACCAGAATCATCAGCATATAACGAAGCAAGAAGACTAATTAACAGTTTGAAAGTATTCTTCCCGATTCCGTCAGATTATGTTACTGAAGATTCTGTTTTAAGAGAGTTTATTGGTAAAAGCTCATTCAATAGTGTATAGAAAAGAGGAAAAATATGATAAAAGTTGCAATTAATGGATTTGGCCGTATCGGAAGATTGGCATTTAGAGAAATAATAACGGGGAGTGATTTTGATATAGTAGCTATAAATGATTTAACTAATGCAGAAGATCTAGCTTACTTATTAAAATATGATACTAATCACAGATCCTTCCATGAAGATAAGATTTCTTTTGATGAAGATGAAATAATAATTAATGATAGGAAAAGAGTAAAAGTTTATAGTGAAAAAGACCCTGAAGCTCTACCTTGGAAAGATTTAGACGTTGATGTAGTACTAGAGTGTACAGGAGCTTTCACAGATAAAGAAGGAGCATCAAAACATATTAAAGCAGGAGCTAAGAAAGTAATCATATCTGCTCCAGCTAAAGGCGACATGAAAACTATTGTTTATAATGTAAATGACAGTGAGCTGGATGGCACAGAAGAAATAATCTCTGCTGCATCTTGTACTACTAACTGTTTAGCCCCAGTACTAAAAGTAATAGAAGATAACTTGGGTATTAAAAAAGGTTTCATGACTACGGTGCATGCTTATACAAATGATCAAGCGACATTAGACATTCCACATAAAAAGGGAATACTATCTCGTCGAGGACGTGCTTGTGCAGCTAATATAGTTCCAACTTCTACTGGAGCTGCATCTGCAATAGGCAAAGTAATACATACTCTTGAAGGCAAACTAGATGGTAACGCTTTAAGAGTACCAGTACCAGATGGCTCAGTAGTAGATGTAACATTGGAATTAAATAAGGAAACCTCAGTAGAGGAAATAAATAAACTATTTACTGAGAATCAAAATGATACCTTAAAAATAACTATGGATCCAGTTGTATCAAGTGATGTAATTGGTAAGAAGATTGGCGCCCTAGTAGATGGACTATCTACTCAAGTATTAAATACTGAATCAGGGCAACTAGTAAAGGTACTGGCTTGGTATGATAATGAAATGGGATACACATCACAAATGATGCGTACAGCTAAAAAGCTAATGGAAGATGCTAAATAATTAGCATCTTTTTTCAAATCATATTTAACCTACTTGTTGACAAACTATATGGGATATAGTAGCATATTTTAAAAAGTTAAAGGGAAGTAGTGATATAATATGAAAAGGGAACCACAAATCGATAATAATATCCCAAACCGCGATGTTACGTACCTAGTAGAAAATATTAGAAAGGCATCTTTTTATAACCCAAAAGTAGCTACGATTTTTTATAATAGAATTAAATCTGAAGACGCACCATGGACATATGACCTAAGCGTTCAAGAGGTGGAACAAGCTATGTTCTTAGCGGCGAGATTTATATATAGATGCGGTAAAGCATACCTAAGAGAAGAGCATATATTAACGAATATAAGAACAGTCGAATCGATTATACTTGGATTTAAAAGTCCGGAAGTAGACACTTCGGAAGTAATTGAATGTCATGAAAGATTTAGAATTAAAATGAACAATAGATATTACGAGTTATCTCGCCACTTTGCACGCTTGATTAAACAAGCCTCTGCTAGCGAATGGATTTTCTTGTCTGAAATGCCAGACCTTGGATGCCGGAGAGATGAAAAGAAATATGAGGGATTTAAATCAAAAAAAGCAAGAGTTTTTGATTTTCTTAAAATAGAATATAGCCAATTCTTTAATATAAAGAAGGATAAAACAGGCAAAATAATATTTAACGATTCGATCATTAGAGACGAAATAGAATATGGTGGAGACCTTTACGTGGATGGATGGGCTACCATGGACAAATTGTCTCCAAAAGAAATGGAAAGGTTTTTTAAAGCTAAGAAATATTTGGATGAGATGGAACTATATAAATATTATCGTGAATTATATGACGAGGAGCAACTTCATCCAGATCCTAAAGCGATATCATTATCTTTGTTTTAATAGATGCTAAATAATTAGCATCTTTTTTGTCAAATTAATAACAAGTATTTACATAATAATTGAGATATTATAACTAGTAGAATATAATTATCATAAGGTGATAACATGAAACAAAGAATACAAGATATGGATGTTAAAGGAAAAAGGGTCTTACTTAGATGCGATTTCAATGTTCCGATTGAAAAGGGACGTATATTAGACGATAGTAAAATAGTCGAATCATTAGAAACAATAGAATATTTAATGAAAAATGGGGCGAAAATAATAATTCTTTCCCATTTTGGTAAAGTAAAAAAAGAAGAAGATAAAAAGAAAAATACTTTAGAGCCAGTAGCAAAACATCTTCAATCGTTAGTTACATCAAGAGTGCTGTTCTCTAAACAAACAAGAAACAATCAATTACCTGATCTAATTGAAAAGATGAATCCAGGAGACATACTTGTTTTAGAAAACACAAGATACGAAGATGTCCCTAATAAACTTGAAAGCGGTAACGACGAAGAATTGGCTAAGTACTGGGCTAGCTTAGCTGATATATTTTGCCTAGATGCTTTTGGTTCTTCGCATAGAGAACACGCCTCTACCTTTGGTGTAGCAAACTATTTGCCTAACTGTATAGGGTTCTTAGTTCAAAAAGAAGTAACAAATTTAGATAAATATGTCCTAAATGCTAAGAAACCGTTTACCATAGTAATGGGTGGAGCCAAGGTAGAAGACAAAGTGGCTTTAATTGAAGCGCTTCTTCCTATATGCGATCATCTGTTACTAACGGGTGGTATAGCTAACTCTTGTTTATATACCCTTGGTTATATGGTAGGAAAATCTATAAGAACTGACGACGAAAAGATATTGGAAAATATAAAACGCTTATTAATAAAGTATCAAGATAAAATAATGTTGCCATTAGATGTTATAGTCGGAAAAGAATTTGATGAAAACTATATAGAACATGTTAAAGTAGATAAAGTACTTGCTAATCAATTAATACTTGATATTGGTATGGATACTGTAAGAGAGTACGAAAAAATCATAAATGCCTCTGCGACTATCTTTGTTAACGGAACAGCGGGAAAATATGAAGATAAAAGATTTGCTACAGGCACAAGAGAACTATTAGATGTAATAGCTAATAGTAAAACTATTAAAGTAGTTGGTGGTGGAGATGGCGTTGGTGCTGTTAAACACTTCCATTATGAAGATAAGTTCACTTACTTATCAACAGGCGGCGGAGCCACATTAGAATATATAGTTAATGGTGGATTACCGGCAATCAATATAATTCAAGATAAATAATTTCCCTTCTCAATCTCTAATAGAAGGGATTATTAGAGATGAATATATTATTAATTTCAAATAAAGACTATAAGGAATATTTAAAAGACCATAAAGTAACTAAAAGTACAAATTATTACGAAATAATAAAGTACTTAGAAAAAGACTTTGGAGCGATAATCATAGATAGTATAGTAAACATTAATATATTAAAATTACTAAACAACTATCCTAAGTATACGGATTTATCAAAAACCATCATAATAGATAATCATTTAGTATGTTATAACCTCTTTCCTCTATTTAATATAATATCTAGCGACAAGATAGCAGAACTAGATTATTCAATAAAAGAGATAAATAAAAGAAATATTAATTATAACGTATCTAAATCATCTATCTATGATGAGATATCTATCATTCTTAAGAGATTGGGATTATCCCCAGATAAAACTGGATTTCATTACTTAAGAAAAGCTATCTATGAATGTTATAACGATCCAAATCTAATAAATGATTATAAGAAGATATATAACTTACTTGAAGAATCCTTCTTAATTAATAAAAAGGATATAGAAAGAAGTATAAGATATTCTATTTATATAGGCTTTAAAAAATCGGATTATGATTACTCGGAAAAACTATTCTCTAACACTTTGTCCTATGAACAAATACAACCAAAAAATAGTGAGTTTATAGCTATAGTATTAGAAGAATTACTTTCTATGCATCATAAAACATATTATTAAAGAGAATTACTGGGAGTAATTCTCTTTAATACTTTGTTGATATCTTAATATTATTTATGATAAGATAGGATTATAAACATAAGGAAAATAATATTTCCCTAAGGGAAGTGACATAAATGAAAAAAATATTAACCATAATCTTGGATGGCTTTGGTATAAAAGAGGAGGTATACGGTAATGCTGTAAAAAATGCCGGAATGACCAACTTTATAGATATTTGGAATAACTATCCCCACGCTCTTTTAAACTGTAATGAGGAAAAGGTGGGTTTGCCTAAAGGCGTAGCTATAAATAGTGAATTGGCGCACAAGACCATAGGTGCTGGGCGTATAGTAAAAAGTAAAAGTAGCATAGTAGAAGAAGCAATTAACAATAGAACTATAATCAATAGTGGTAAATATATAAGGATGGTAGAATATCTTAAAACAAGCCAAAAAAACATCCATATTATATACCTATTATCGGAAAGCCCTCTAAACTCTAAAACAAATGATATAAAATATATTGTTAACAATCTAAAAAGGCAAGGTGTTAATAATGTTTATTTACATTTAATAACTGACGGAGAAGATTCTTCAAAATTCTACAGCCTAAGTTTTATAAAGAAACATGGTGTTGATTTTTTTGGCGCAAAAATAGCTAGTATATGTGGTAAATACTATGCCTTAGATAAGACTAAAGATTATGCTAAAACTCAAGTTTATTATGATCTATTAGTTAACTCTAGGGGAGTTAATACTCCTAACATCGAAAGAATAATTGATATATGCTATAACAAAAAGATAACCGATACGTATCTACCGCCTATTAAAACAATCGATTTTAAACCAATTAATAATGAAGATGTAGTATTCTTTATGAATTATGGAAGAGACTCTCAATATCAAATAATTAACGCCATAGTAAACAAAGATTTTCATGAATTTAGTATTAAAGACGTGAATGTTAAAGTGTATAGCTTGTTTGAAATTAGAAAGAACCTTAACGTTGACTATCTATTAAAAGAGGAAAAAATCAAAAATAGCCTTTCTGAGTACTTAGGCATGCTAGGTTTATCCCAAGTTAGAATAACAGAAGAAGTGAAAGAAGAATCGTTGGAGTATTACCTAGATGGATCTCGTGAAATAGATATAGAGAATTGCGAAGACTATATAATAAAAACCAATAAGATAGAGTACATCGAGAAAAAGCCGGAAATGAAAGCTCTAAACATTGCTAGATTAATAATAAAGTGCATGGAAAATGATTATGATTTTATCATAGCCAACTTTGCTAATCCCGATATGATAGGGCATACTGGCAACTTCCAGGCAACTATTAATGCATTACAAGCCATAGATGTATGTCTAGGAAAAATAATAGAAGTAGCTAAGAACAACTTCTATAAAGTAATAATAATGGGTTCTCATGCAAACTGTGAAACAATAATTGATAGATCTAACAAAATAATCACCAAAAATACATTAAGCAAAGTTCCGTTTATAATAATGGATAAAAAAGTTAAAGTTAAAAATGGTGATCTTCCTAGTATAGCTCCAACTATCCTTTATTATATGGATATAACACTTCCAAAAGAAATGAAAGATACCGAACTACTAATAGAAGAATCCTAATAATTAGTAAGAACCAATTGAATAAAAAGAATTGGTTTTTATTTTGCGAAAAAAATGAAAATTTAGGCTTGATTTCTTAGGAGAACCTTGCTATAATTAAAACCGTATGACTGCATAGATGTGTGAGGTTGCCGATACACCAGGCAAAGTTGTTGTGGTATAAATAAGTCGGGGAATTCATTACGGAGCGAGTCTATATAAAATATAGGCGAAAGGAGGACATTTAAATGTCAAAAGAAAAAATGCGTTTCATATTAAAAGCTTACGATCATCGTTTGTTAGATCTAGTTTGTGGAAAAATAGTTGAAACAGTTAAAAGAACTGGAGGAGTAATCGTTGGGCCAGTACCTCTACCTACAGAGGTTGAAAAAATTACAATTCTTAGAGCTGTACATAAGTACAAAGACTCAAGAGAGCAATTTGAAAGCCGTACTCACAAAAGACTTATTGATGTTGTAAATCCAACACCAGAAACTAAAGAAGCTTTAAAGCATTTAGAAATACCAAGTGGTGTTGAATGTGTAGGCAAGGCTGCCTAATAGAATAATTAATGGAGGAAAATATTATGAAAGGAATCTTAGGACGCAAAATTGGAATGACTCAAGTTTTTAGTAAAGACGAAAAGTTAATTCCGGTTACAGTAGTGCAAGTTGAACCAAACATTGTTACTCAAGTTAAAACAATGGAAACTGATGGATATGAAGCAATTCAATTAGCTACTGTAGAAAGAAAAGAAAAGAATGCTAGCAAGGCTAGCATCGGACATGCAAAAAAAGCAAACACTACTCCTAAGCGCTTCTTAAAGGAAATTAGAAACTTTGAAGGTACTTATAACTTGGGAGATACAATTAACGCAGACATATTTACTGCCGGTGAATATGTAGACGTAACAGGAACAAGCAAAGGACATGGTACACAAGGTGTTATTAAACGTTGGAACCAATCAAGAGGACCAATGACACATGGATCTCGTTATCATAGAAGACCAGGTTCAATGGGAACAATGTTACCAATGCACGTTTTAAAGGGTAAGAAATTACCAGGACATATGGGTGTTGAAACTACAACTATTCAAAACCTAGAAATAATAGAAGTTAATGTTGAAGATAATTACATTTTAGTAAGCGGGAATATACCAGGAGCTAAAAATTCCTTAGTTTTGATTAAATCAGCTGTTAAGAAAAGTGGAGCTAAAGCTCCTGCTAAAGAAATTTTATCTTATGAAGATGAAGTTGAAACAGTTGTAGATGAAGTTGTAGAAGAGACTACTGAAGAAGTAAAAGAAGAAACTCCTGAAGTAGTTGAAGAAGCTACTGCTGAAATAGTAGAAGAAACTTCAGAAGAAAAAGCTGAAGAAGAAAACCAAGAGGAAAGTAAGTAATTACTCTAGAAAGGTGATCTAAAATGGCAAAGATACAATTAATAAATCAAAAAGGCGAAAAAATTAAGGATTTAACATTAACTGATAGCGTTTGGAATATTGAAGCAAACGATATAGTTCTAAAGAAAGCTATCGATTTACAATTGGCTGCTTCTAGACAAGGAACAGCTAAAACAAAAACTCGTTCAGAAGTATCTGGTGGTGGAAGAAAACCATACAGACAAAAAGGAACTGGTAGAGCTCGTCAAGGATCAATCAGAGCTGTACAATGGGTTGGCGGCGGAATCGCTGGTGGAGTTCAACCAAGAGATTATTCATTTGATATAAATAAAAAAGAAAGAAAGCTTGCTTTAAGAAGTGCTCTTTCTCATAAATATCAAGATAAAGAATTAGTAGTAGTAGACAACATTAAATTAGATACGTTAAAAACTAAAGGCGTAAAAGAAATCATTAATGATTTAAAATTAGATGGAAAAGTTTTATTTGTTACTAAAGACGAAAATGAAAATTTATATATGGCAAGCAGAAATCTAGGTTATGCATATTCAATCATGGCTGATGAGATTAACTGCTATGACATCGTAAACGCTAATAAATTGGTTTGTGATGAAGAAGCTGTAAAAGTAATTGAAGGGAGTCTTAAATAATGAAAGATTATACTAATATTATTATTGCACCTGTAATTACAGAAAA